>DALZRX010000007.1:563-3428 GCA_032015805.1 Achromobacter sp. | reverse complement strand
GACGGCCAATGGCCCCAAGGGCCCGCAAGCCACGAAGATTCAGGTCCTGTAAGGCTCTGAGTTTTCGCAAGAAGGCCCCCTAGTGGGGCCTTTTTTGTTTTCTGCGCGTTATGCTTGGCTGCCGTTTTCCGGTGTGCGGGCTTTCTGGCTCCCACGCTTACACGTACCCATCGAGCCCGCCATGACAAGCGCTTCCATCATTCCGCAACCTGCCGTGCAACCTCAAGATGTGGTCGCTTTCTGGCTGGAAGCAGGCCCCAAGCAGTGGTTCAGCAAGAACGCGCAGTTCGACGCCGACTTTCGTGCGCGCTTCGAAGCCGCGCACATGATGGCCGCGGCGCGCAAGCTCGATGCCTGGCTGGACGAATCCACCGGCGCGCTCGCGTTGATGATCCTGCTGGACCAGTTTCCTCGCAATGCTTACCGGGACACCGGTCATATGTTTGCGACCGACGCGCTGGCGCTGCACTTTGCCGAACGGGCAATTGCGGCAGGGCATGATGTCCAGGTCGATGCCTCGTTGCGCCAGTTCTTCTACATGCCGTACGAGCACGCCGAGAGTCCGGCAGCGCAGAATCGATGTATCGCCTTGATGGAACCGCTGGGTGCCGAAGCCTTGCGCTGGGCGGTACTGCATCGCGACATCATCGAGCGCTTCGGGCGCTTTCCCCACCGCAATGCGGCGCTGGGGCGCCAGACTACCGAGGCCGAGCGCGAGTTTCTGGACGCCGGGGGCTTTTCGGGCTGATGGCATCGGCGATACGACGATCCCGCTGGCACGGTTTCCACCTGTATCGGCAAGTGGCAAGTTGAAAATGTTGAAGGCAAAAGCGCCCAGGCTTGCGCTCTTTTGCTGGTGTAGCCGGGCTTTTCGCGCCGAAATCCAGGCCTTTCGGACATTTGACGTTTTTCCGGGTTCACCAATAAACTGGTTTCAGCGAGATTCTCAAGCGACGCGGTCTGCGTTCTCCTTGGTCGCCGTCAGTGGTGCCGCGGTTGCTATCCTCTCCCATCCTTGAAGATCTGGCGTCCCGCGAGCAATCGCTTTTTAGGTCAAGGACATCCCATGGCAACCGGCATCGTCAAGTGGTTCAACGCCGAAAAGGGTTATGGCTTCATCATGCCCGACGACGGCAGCAAGGATCTTTTCGCTCACTACTCCGAAATCCGTAGCGAAGGCTATAAGTCGCTCCAGGAAAACCAGCGGGTCACTTTCGACGTTGGAACCGGCCCCAAGGGTCCCAGCGCCAAGAACATCAAGGTCGCGGCCTGAGACCTCTTGGGTAGCGCCCCGGGTACGCCCGGTGTTCTATCCATAAAAAAGCCCCCACGTTTTGTGCGTGGGGGCTTTTTTTGTCCTGGCTTTTAGTGCTTGGCGCCGCTGCCGGTGGACAGCTTGTCGACCAGAGCAATACCCAGCGCCGACAAGATGAAGATGGCATGGATGATGGTCTGCCACATCACGCCGGCTTCGGTAAAGCGGGCGTTCGGGGTTCCGATGGTGCCTGCCTCGATGAAGGTGCGCAGCAGGTGGATAGACGAGATGCCGATGATGGCCATGGCGAGCTTCACTTTCAACACGCTCGCGTTCACGTGGCTCAGCCATTCCGGCTGGTCCGGGTGGTTCTGCAAGCGCAGTCGCGAAACAAAGGTCTCGTAGCCGCCCACGATCACCATCACCAGCAGGTTGGAGATCATGACCACGTCGATCAGTCCCAACACGATCAACATGATTTCCATCTCGCCGAAGCTGGTGGCGTGGGTGACCAGATGCCAGAGTTCCTTCAGGAACAGCAAGACGTAGACGCCCTGCGCAACGATCAGGCCCAGGTAAAGCGGAAGCTGCAACCAGCGTGAACTGAAGATGAGACTGGGAAGCAGGCCGAGGCGGGGAGGTGGGTTCGGGATCATGTTGGGTGCGAGCCGTTGTGGTTTTGCGAAAAAAAGCGCGGCGGCAATTCTATCAACGCCATGAGACAGCGGACATCTCTTTCGATCGGAGATGTCTCGCATGGCGTACGCCTAGCACGGCTCCTCTCAGAATGCTCGGCTTTTTAGTAAGTGAAATTCGCATTTGCGAAACTCTGTGCCGAAATACTTCGAAAGCTGTGGGCGTATATAGAATTGCCGCCTCGTTTGCATAGAACAAGTCAATAGGAGTTTGTTCCCATGAAGATCCGCTACACCGTCGCCGCAATGGCTGTTGCGCTCGCGCCTTACTCCGCCGCGCAGGCGCTGGACATCGGTGGGCTCGTCGGCGCCGGCGCCAAGGTCGTCCAGGCGGCCACGCTGAGCGATGCCGAGATCAAGACCCTGTCGGACAAGGCGTGCGCGCAGAGCGACTCGCAGGAAAAGATTGCCGCACCGGGCAGCAAGTACGACGCTCGCCTGCAGAAGATCGCCAAGTCGCTGGGCAGCACGGTCAACGGCCAGAAGGCAAGCTACAAGGTCTACGTCACCAAGGACGTCAATGCCTGGGCAATGGCCAACGGCTGCATCCGCGTGTACAGCGGCCTCATGGACATGATGACGGATGACGAAGTGTTGGGCGTGGTGGGCCACGAAATCGGCCACGTCGCCTTGGGTCACTCCAAGAAGGCGATGCAGACCGCCTATACCGTGTCGGCGGCACGCGACGCGGCAGGTGCGGCGGGCGGCTCGACCGTCGCGGCGCTCAGCTCCTCGCAACTGGGCGACCTGACCGAAAAGTTCGTCAATGCGCAGTTCTCGCAGTCGCAGGAAAGCGCCGCGGACGATTATTCCTTCGATCTGCTGCAGTCCAAGAAGCTGAATACGCGCGGCCTCGTGACCGCGTTCCAGAAGCTGGCCGAACTGGACGGCGGCAAGAGCGATATGATGAGCTCG
>DALZRX010000007.1:0-553 GCA_032015805.1 Achromobacter sp. | reverse complement strand
CGTCTCGGTGGCCGACGTCGAAAAGGAAGTCCAGGCGCAATTGAAGCGCGTGGCTCGGACCGCCAAGGTCCCCGGCTTCCGTCCGGGCAAGGCGCCGCTCGCCATGCTCGAGCGCAGCCATGGCCCCAGCATCCGCTACGACGTGATCAATAGCCAAGTTGGCCGTGCCTTTGAACAAGCCATCGATGGCGCCAAGCTGCGCGTCGCCGGCGCCCCGAACCTCGAGCCCAAGACGGACGGCGTTTCCGACGACACGCTGGCGTTCACCGCCACGTTCGAGGTCTACCCCGAAGTCGCCGTGCCGGACCTGTCCGACCTGGCCGTCACCCGCTACGACACCGCCGTCACCGACGCCGAAGTCCAGCAGACGCTGGATGTGCTGCGCAAGCAACGCGCGACGTTCGAAGCCCGTGAAGACCGCGCCAGCGCCGACGGCGATCGCGTCACGCTGGACTTCGCCGGCACCATCGACGGCGTGCCGTTCGAAGGCGGCAAGGCCGAAGACTTCCCGTTCGTGCTCGGCCAAGGCCGCATGCTGCCGGAATTCGAAGAA
>DALZRX010000006.1:3797-34584 GCA_032015805.1 Achromobacter sp. | reverse complement strand
CGCCGCCAGGCGCCGCACGAGTTCGGCGTCGTCGTGGGACAGGGCGTGCTGCAAGGCCAGCGCGGCAAGACCGGGCGCGCCGCCCACGGTTCCCGCCTCCAGCGGTCCGCGCCAGTCCACCAGCGCCCGCCGATGGAAGGCAGCCACACGGTCGGCCAGCGCCTGCGGCATGCCGTGATCCGACACGCGCTCGTCCAGGTACTCGAGCACGCGCAAGCCAGTGCTGTCCTCGTCCTCCTTGGGATCGGTTTCCAGGCACAGCGCGGCGAAAGCGGCGTGCAGATCCAGGGCGACAGTCGCGATGCCGTCCTGCTGCAAGGCGTGCGTCCACCCGGGAAGGCCCTGCTTCCAGGCGACCACGTTACCGGCGCGCGGTCCAGGCTCGACGGCGACGTAGATCCGGTCGCAGTACTCGAAGCCGCCAATCGGCAGATAGCGCAACTTCCCGTTCCACGCCACGCCGTCCTCGGCGGCAGCTTCCTGTGCGCACTCCTGCTCGTGCTCGATCCAGCCTTGCAGGTCGCGGTACTGGTCGCTGCCGTCGTAGAACAGTTCGGACCAGCTCAAGGCCTCTTCGTTACCGTCCATCTGCGCGCGCAGGTCGTAGACAAGTTCGCCCCCGGCGGTAAGCCGCCAGAGCTCGAGCAGCGCGGGCGGCAGCGGCCCCTCGCACATCGCCTGGATTTCGGCGATACGGGTGTCGGACAACGGGGGCTGGACGTCGATCAGCAGTCGATCCGCGAACACCGCGATGCCGTGCTCACGCAACGCCCGCTGTTCGTCGGACGTGAAGAACTCGCTCATGTTGCTACTTCAAGAATGGAGACTGGTGCGATTCTACTAGCGGGGGGTGAAGAATCACCGCGCTAAGATGGCCGACCGCCGTTGATGTACGGAGTTTGCCCTTGGCCTTCCACACGAGAATGCATGACGCCTGTCTGGTCCCGGCGACCATCAACGAAGCGGGGTCGCCGGTTCACCCCTGAATGCGTCCCAGGTCAAGCCGCGCCGGACTCGTGCAGTTGCTGGCGCCGGTATTCACCCTGGCGCACGTGCATCCATCCCGGATACTCGGGCGGCAGCGCGCTGACCTTGTCCAGCGCGGCCAGCTCGTCCTGCGTCAGCCGGATGTCCGTGGCCGCCAGATTGTCTTCCAGTTGGTCGACCCGCTTGGCGCCGATGATGACGCTGGTGACGACCTGCTGGTGCAGCAGCCAGGCCAGCGCCACCTGCGCCACTGAAACGCCGCGCGCGTCGGCGATCTGCCGCAACGCGTCAATGCTGTCGTAGGCGCGTTCGCGGTTGACGGGCGGGAAATCGAACGCCACACGGCGGCTGCCCGCCTCGGCTTCGCCCTCGCGGGTGTACTTGCCGCTGAGCAGTCCGCCGGCCAGCGGGCTCCACACCATCAGCCCCACGCCCTCGCTTTGAAGCATGGGCACCAGTTCGCGCTCCAGGTCGCGGCCGGCGATCGTGTAATAGGCCTGCAGCGACTCAAAGCGCGCCAGCCCCAGGCGTTCGGAAATGCCAAGCGCCTTCATGATCTGCCAGCCGGCCCAGTTCGACACGCCGACGTAGCGCACGTGGCCGTGCTGCACCAGCGTATCCAGCGCCCGCAGGGTTTCCTCGATGGGTGTGGCCGGATCAAAGCCGTGGATCTGGTAGAGGTCGATATGATCGAGCTGAAGGCGCGACAGGCTTTTCTTCACGCCGTCCAGGATGTGCACCCGCGAATTGCCCCGGGCATTCACGCCCGCGCCAGTCTGTCCGAAGACTTTGGTGGCAATGACGACGTCTTCGCGCGGAATTTTCAGGTCGCGCAGCGCCTGGCCGGTGATGATCTCGGATCTGCCCTCGGAATACACGTCCGCCGTGTCGATGAAGTTGACGCCTGCGTCCAGCGCGCGTCCCACCAGCCGGTTGGCGTCCTCCTGCTGCAGGCTGCCGATCTTGCTCCAGAGTTCGCCTTCGCCGCCGAAGGTCATGGTGCCCAGGCACAGTTCCGATACGAAAAGGCCCGTGCTTCCGAATTTCTTGTGTCGCATGTTTGCTCCTTCAGGCGCTGGCGGGCGCGCCGGTCCCCGGATTGGGACACCGTTGCGGCAGCCTGCCGGTGTGCGGACAGTATGCTTGCGCACACCGGCGCACGCGCTGCTTGATCCTGCCCTTTTTTTGCCTGATTCTCCGGCGCGGCATCCCCAACAGCAGGACCCGTCGTTTTCTCCGGAATTCCTGCCTAATCCTCCATTCCCCTGTGTTGCCGGCCGCGCGGGCGCAAGATGGCAATACACTGGCAGCCACCCAATTCTCTGACGCCGGCACCCCTCTGGTCTGCCGGCTACCCGTCTCGGGAGCCACCACATGTCCCTGAATCCTGCCCGATCGCTCGAGTCCGCCAGTGCGGTCCAGGACGCGGCCTGCGAACTGGCGCGGTCCGAACTGCTCTGCATGCTGGAGCGCATGACCGGAACCCTGGAAGGGGCGCTCGAGACGCCGATCGAAGGCCTGTACCTGCACCGGCTGTCGCAGCCAACGGGCGCCAAGCCCGGGCTGCAGAAGGCCGCGCTTGCCGTCATTGCGCAAGGATCGAAGCGCCTCTTCATTGGCGATGAGACCTACGAGTACGATCCCTTCCATTTCCTGATCTCGTCGGTGGACCTGCCCGTGGTGGCCAAGGTATCCGTCGCCAGTCCGACCCTGCCCTATCTGGGTCTGCGGCTGGATCTGAACCCCGAGGAGATCAGCGCGCTGATCAGCGACGAAAACCTGCCGCCGCTCGTGCCGGCCGAAGCGTCGCGCGCGCTTTGCGTCAACCCGCTTGGGGGCACCTTGCTGGACGTCGTGTTGCGTCTGCTGCGGCTGCTGGACACGCCGCGGGACATTGCCATCCTGGCGCCGATGATCAAACGTGAACTGCTGTACCGCCTGCTGATGAACGGCCAGGGAGTCGTGCTGCGCCAGACGGTGTTGCAGGACAGCCAGCTCAACCGCGTGGCCAAGGCCATCCGCATCCTTCGCGACAATTTCGCGCAGCCCTTGCGGGTGGAAGAGATTGCACGCGATGTGCACATGAGCGTGTCGTCGCTGCACCATCATTTCAAGCAGGCCACGGCGATGAGCCCGCTGCAGTACCAGAAGCACCTGCGCCTGCAGGAAGCGCGGCGGCTGATGCTGACGGATGATGCCGGCGTGGCGCTGGCGGCGCACGCCGTGGGGTACGAGAGTTCGTCGCAGTTCAGCCGCGAGTACAGCCGTCTCTTCGGCACGCCACCGCTGCGTGACAAACAGCGCTGGAAGGACGAGACCGCGCTGGCCGCCTGAGGCCGGCAGCGCCTGCCGATCCTCCCGAATCCTGGTGCCCGGTTCATGCGGAATCGGCGCCGCGCGCCGTAGTATGCTCGCCCGGCCCCACCGCGACCTACGAGGAGTACGCATGCACGACCTTAATGACCTTTATTACTTCGTCGAGGTCGTCAAGCATGGCGGATTCGCCCCGGCCGGCCGGGCGCTGGACATCCCCAAATCGCGCCTCAGCCGCCGCATCGCCCTGCTGGAAGAGCGCCTGGGCGTGCGCCTCATCCAGCGGTCCACCCGCACGTTCGCCGTGACCGAACTGGGCCAGGAATACTACGACCAGTGCCTGGCGATGCTGGCTGGCGCCGAGGCGGCGCAGGACGTCATCGATCGCACGCACGCGGAACCGCAGGGCACCATCCGCATCGCCGCGCCGCCCGCGCTCATTTACTACTTCCTGGGCGACGTCGTGGCGCGCTACATGGAAAAGTGCCCCAAGGTGAACGTCTACCTGAAGAGCTTCAGCCGGCCCGTGGATGTGCTGCGAGAAGGATTCGACCTCGCCGTGCGGGTGCGCTTCGGCGCGATCGAAAGCAGCGACCTGGTCATGAAGAATCTGGGGATGAGTTGCCAGAGCCTGGTGGCCAGCCCCGCGCTGGCTGCCTCCCTGCCCGAACCCGGCGATCTCCAGAGCATCAGCCGGCAGCCGACGATGGCGCTGGGCACCGAGCAGCGCGAATGCCAATGGCGTCTTCGGGGACCCGACGATGCGCGCCTGACCGTTCCGTTCATGCCCAGGCTCGTCACCGACGACATGCTGGCATTGAAACAGGCCGCGCTGCGGGGCGTTGGCATCGTGGCCTTGCCCCTTCTGATGATTCGCGAGGAACTGGACGCGGGCACGCTCGTGCCGGTGGGCGCCCCCTGGCAGCCCGATCCCGGCAGCGTACATGCCGTGTTCCCGTCGCGCCGGGGCCTCTTGCCTGCGGTGCGCGAACTACTGGATTTCATGGGAACCGAGTATCGTGAAAACGCCCGGCGCGAGGCCGAAACCCAGGTTCGCCACGGCATACCCGTCCTGCAGTCGAAGCAGTTATTGTCCGATTCATAGAACTCTGAGATGCGATTTGCTGGTCTAGGCGAGTGATCGTCCTGAAATTAATATTCTTCCTACGCACTCAGCGTTGTTCAAAACACCGCGCAACACCGCGCAAAACCTGAATTGACCAAGGAATCAGCCATGACCAAGCCCTACGTTAAGCTCGACAAGTCCCAAGCCGCCGTTCTGCTGGTGGATCACCAAGCCGGCCTGCTGTCCCTGGTGCGCGACTTCCAGCCCGACCAGTTCAAGAACAACGTGTTGGCCCTGGCGGACCTGGCCGAATACTTCAAGCTCCCGACCATCCTGACCACCAGCTTCGAAGACGGCCCCAACGGCCCGCTGGTCCAGGAACTGAAAGACAAGTTTCCCGAAGCCCCCTACATTGCCCGCCCCGGCAACATCAATGCCTGGGACAACGAAGACTTCGTCAAGGCGGTCAAGGCCACCGGCAAGAAGCAACTGATCATCGCCGGCGTGGTCACCGAAGTCTGCGTCGCCTTCCCCGTGCTTTCCGCCATTGAAGAAGGTTTTGACGTGTTCGTCGTGACCGATGCGTCGGGCACCTTCAACGAAGTGACGCGTGACGCTGCCTGGCGCCGCATGGAGCTGGCCGGCGCGCAACTGATGTCGTGGTTCGGCGTGGCATGCGAACTGCACCGCGACTGGCGCAACGACGTGGAAGGCCTGGGCACCCTGTTCGCCAACCACATTCCCGACTACCGCAACCTGATGGCGTCGTACTCGGCCATCAAAGCCGCAAAGTAAGGTTTCGCGCCGGCTTGCCCGGCAGACCACGCTGAGACAGCGGTGAAAAAAAGCCCAGGCGCGTTGCCTGGGCTTTTGTCATTTGCCCTTGCGGGCAAAGGGATACGCCTGCTGCGCCAGGAATGTCCCTGGCATGTCGTTATCCAGAATGCCGTAGTTCTGCGGCAGCCGGTTGCCCGCGCCGCGCACCGCGGTGCCGAACAGATAATCGATAAACGAAAAGTGCGCCGCGTAGTTCTTGTCGATAGCCTCGGTATCGGACGAGTGATGCCAGTGATGAAAGTCCGGCGTCACGATGATGTACCGCAGCCAGCCCCAAGGCAGCTTCACGTTGGAATGGATCAGCACCGCCTGGAAGCCCACGATGATGATGTAGGCGTCCAGTACCGCCTTGGAAAACCCCAGCACGAAAAGCACACCCAGCACTGCCACGCGCGTGATCAGCAGTTCGACGATGTGCAGGCGCGAACCGGCCAGCCAGTCCAGCGTGCGGGTGCTGTGGTGCACCGCATGGAAGCGCCACATGAACGGCACCTCGTGATAGATCCGATGCGCGGCATATTGCGCAAGGTCCGCCACCAGCACGGCCACAAACAGTTCCAGCAGATAAGGCATGGACTGGATGGCCTGTTGCAGCGGTTCGTACGCCGCCCACGAGAACAGCCGGTGAATGAAAAAGTTGATGCACAGCAGCACCGCCCCCACCGACAGGTGATTGAACAGGAAGTGCTTCATGTCCACCTGCCATTCGCCGCGGAACACGGGTTGGCCGGGGTACAAGGGCGTCAGCTTTTCAAAAATGATGAAGACGGTGCTGGAGGCCAGCAGGTCCAGGATGAACCAGTCGAGTCCCAGGTAGGGATGTCCGCCCGTGTTGGAGGCGTTGACCGCCACCTGGCTACCGCCCGCGGCGACCGCGGCGCAGACAAGCACGAAGGCGGCAACATTCAGCCAGCGCTGGCGGCCGAGCACTATATTGGCCAGCGCGATCGAACCCGACACCAGCAGCGCGCCGAAGAGCAGCGTGCGCATGGCTTCCACGGAATAGAAGCTGCGCAGTTCGGGCGTGGTGAGGTACACGGGGAAGTGGAACGCCAGCACGCCCAACACGGAAAGAATGGCCAGAAAGAGCGCAACCACGCCGCTCATCATTCCCGTACCGGGATGGATCCGGCCGTCCTGCTTGAAGAGATCCAATACTCGTCGATAGACGGGGGCGCGCGCTTTCATTGCTGTTCTTGGGCAGTCAAGGGGAAGCGAGTGTATCGCCGGGGACAGACCAGCCTGTAATGAAACGTGTGCGTGCGCGACAGAATGACTCATTTCGGCGCGCCCTTGCGCCCCGTCAATCGCCCGGTTACAGGTGCCAGGCCGTCAGGTTGACAAGCCGATGGGGTTGGCGTGTCATGGGCTTGACGCTGATGAGGCGTCTTGCCAGGCGCATCGTCGGTCCCGTCAACCGGTTCCTCAAGAGGCCCTTATGTTCCCTGAATACCGTGAGCTCATTACCCAACTGAAGTCCGAGAACGCGCACTTTTCGGCGCTGTTCCAGCGGCACAACGATCTGGATCAGGAAATCCAGAACATGGAGGACGGCATCAAGCCGTCCTCGGGCACCGCGATCGAGGTGCTGAAAAAAGAAAAACTGCACCTTAAAGACAGGCTTTACGGTCTGCTACGCGCCGCCGACCAGAACGGCCACGACAAGACCAACGGCAGTTAGCGAACGCCGCAGGCGGGCTACATCAGTTCCAGGCCCGCGCCCTTGACGACGGAGGCGTACTTCGCCATTTCGGAACGAAAGTACGCCACCGTCTGGTCAGGCGGCATCAGGACGATACGGTTTTTCTGAGTCGCCATCGCCTGCTTCACCTCGGGCGAATTGAACGCGCGGTCCAGCGCGTCATAAATGCGGCGCACGTCCGCCTGCGGCAGCTTCGCCGGTCCGGCCGCCGCAAACCACCCGCCGATTTCGTAGTCCGCCAACCCCTGCTCGCGCAGCGTCGGCAGGTCGGGCAGCGCCGCCATGCGCTCGGCGCCACAGGCGCCCAACGGCTTGAGCGCGCCGCTCTTGATCTGGGGCAGCACGGAGGGCAGCGACAGCACCCCGAAGTCGACCTGTCCGCCCATCAGGTCGGCCATCATGGGCCCCACGCCCTTGTAGGGAATGTGCCGCGCCTTCACGCCCGCCTGCTGCACGTACATCTCTGCGGCCAGGTGCAAGATCGTGCCATTGCCTGACGACGCGTAGTTATAGCGGCCCGGCTGGCTTTTCAGCAACGCGGTCAGCGCCTTGATGTCGTTCGCAGGAATCTTCTGCGGATTGGCGACCAGTAGAAACGGCGTCATGCCGACCATGCTGATGGGCGTGATGTCGGCCAGCGGGTCGAAGGGCAGGTTCTTGTAGACGCTGGGAAAGATGACGTGATTGTTCGACAGCATGCTGAGCGTATAGCCGTCGGGCGCTGACCGCACCAGCGCCGAGGTGCCCACGATGCCGCCCGCGCCGGGCTGGTTCTCGACCACCACCGTATGTCCCAGGGCCACGGACAGCGCCGGTCCCGCCGCCCGCGTGATCGTGTCCACGCCGGACCCTACGCCCACCGGCAGGATGAACTTCACCGGCCTGTCCGATTGCGCCCGCGCCAGTCCGGGCGCACCCAATATCGCGGCGCCCAGTGCCCCGAGTACCTGGCGGCGGCTCCAGCCCGCGCCTGCACGTTGATTGCTCATGTCTGTCTCCTGATGGTTTTTGTACCGGCCGACTTTGCGCGGCCGTTTCCTACAGCGGCTTCAACACTTCCCGTGGCGCGGCGCGGCAGGTTGCTCGCCTTGCGCACGCCTCACATCACGCCGCCGCGCCCTGCGCGCGCAACGCTTCTATCTGTCCCGGGCCGTACCCGAGCCCTTGCAGGAGCGCATCGGTGTCCGCCCCCAGCACCGGCGGATCGCACCTCACGCCCAGCCGCTGACCGTCCATCATCAGCGGAAATAGTGCGGCGCCGGCCGTCTGCCCTGCCCGCTCGCCGTCAGGCAGCCGAATGTCAGCCAGCCCGCCGGTCGCGCGCAGGTGAGGATCGTCGTACAGTTCCTCCGGCTTGACGATGGGCGCGAACGGCAGGCCGATGCGTTCGAATATGGCGGCCAGTTCGGCCGCGCCGAAGTGCGCCAGCCGCGTCCGCAGATCCGCCAGCAAGGTAGGCCGCAACAAGACCCGATCATTGTTCGTGGCCATCGCCGGATCGTTCTTCAAGTCATTGAATCCGAAGGCGTCGCAGAACGTCACCCACTGCGCATCGCTCACTGCCGCCAGGAAGATCTGCTCGCCGTCCTTGACCGTGAAGACGTCGTAAAGCGCCCAGGCCGACACCCGCTCGGGCATCGGCGCCGACGGTTGGCCCGTGATCGCGTATTGCAGCATGTGCTGGCCCACGAGAAACACGTTGTTCTCGAACAGCGCCGATTGCACCTCCTGCCCGCGCCCGGTGATGCCGCGCTGGATCAGCGCCGCCATCGCACCGATCGCGCCGAACATGCCGCCCATGATGTCGTTCACGCTGGTCCCGGCGCGCACGGGATCACCCGGCCGCCCGGTCATGTAGGCCAATCCCCCCATCATCTGCACCACCTCGTCCAGCGCCGTGCGCATCGCGTACGGGCCCGGCAAAAAGCCCTTGTGGCTGACGTAGATGAGACGGGGGTTCTCTTTGGACAGCGACGCATAGTCCAGCCCGAACTTGGCCATCGTGCCGGGCCGGAAGTTCTCGGCAACGACGTCGGCGCTGGCGGCCAGCTTGCGTGCCACTTCGGCGCCCGCCGGGCTTTGGATGTCCAGCGCAATGCTCTTCTTGTTCCGGTTGAACATGGGGAAGAACCCCGCGCCCACGCCCAGCAGATGGCGCGTCCGGTCGCCGCGCACGGGCTCCACCTTGATGACTTCCGCGCCCAGGTCGGCCAGCACCATTCCGCAGGTGGGCCCCATGACCATGTGGGTGAACTCCACGACCCGCAGGCCAGCAAGCGGCAAGGGGCGGGTGGACGATGGAACGGCGGCGTCGGGATAGTTGTTCATGAAAAGGCTCGATGGAAATGCGTGGATGCGCGCTCAGGCCAACTGGCCGCGACGTGCAAGGTAGGTCTTGGGCAGGCCGGCGCGCCACAGCGCACCGTGCAGGGGCTGATCCGGCAGCCAGCCGGCGGCCGACGCGCGCAAGGCCAGCAGACGGTCCAGGTCGACGCCGGTCTCGATGCCCATGCTCTGGAGCATGAACTCCAGGTCTTCGGTGCTCACATTGCCGCTGGCGCCCGGCGCATGCGGGCAGCCGCCGATGCCGGCCAGGCAGGCGTCAAACCGCGCCACCCCGGTATCCAGCGCGGCCAGGACATTCGCCAGCCCCAGTCCGCGGGTGTCGTGGAAGTGCGCACAGCACAAGCGATCACCCGCGATGCGCCGCGCCGCTTCAAAAAGGCGCCCCACCGACGCCGGATCGGCATATCCCACGGTATCGGCCAAGCTGACGCGGTCGGCCCCGGCATCCAGCAGCGCCTGCATGAGGCGCAGCACCTCGTCGTGCCGCACCTCGCCCTGCAGGGTGCAGCCGAAGGCGGTTCCGACACCTCCCTCGATCAGCATGGACGACCCCGCCGCGTCGCGTGCCGCCCGCATCTGGCCGACCATCGCCACCACTTCATCGGGCGTCTTGCGCAGGTTGGCCAGGCTGTGCGCGTGGCTGGCCGACAGCGGCACCAGCATCAGATGGGCGCCACTGGCCAGGGCGAGCTCGGCGCCCTTCAGGTTGGGCACCAGCACAGACACGGTCAGGCCGGAATGCTGCGTGGCGTGGGCGATCAGTTCCGCCGTGTCGGCCAACTGCGGCAGCAGCCTGGCGGGCACAAAGGAACCCACTTCGATTTCGCGCTGACCCGCCGCGTACGCGGCGTCGATCCAATCGCGTTTGGTTTGCGTGGGCATCACCATGGACAGGCTTTGCAGGCCATCGCGCAGCCCGACTTCACGGACCGTGACGGCCGACGGGCGACAGGAAGGATCTTGGGTGGGCATGGCGACACGGGCATCAAATAGAGAAATCTCAGTTTAGATATTCTCAAACCTCACACAAGCGGTATTTTGGAACGCTTAAAATTCCATATCGGAATATCAAACCGGGACGACCATGCGCGACCTCGACATCACCACCCTGCGACTCTTCGTCTCCGTGTGCGAGACCGGCAACATCGCCCGCGCTGGGCAGCGCGCCAACATTGTGGGGTCCGCCATCAGCAAGCGGCTGGCGCAGTTGGAGGACACCGTGGGCGCGAAACTCCTGACCCGCAAGCGCCGGGGCGTCGAGCCCACCGAAGCCGGCGAGACGCTGCTGGAACATGCGCGCGCCATCCTCGCCAGCTCCGAGCGCATCGAGCGAGACATGTCCGCCTATGCAAGTGGTGTGAAGGGGCAGGTGCGGATCCTGGCCACCGCGTCCGTGCTGGCAGAATCCCTGGCCGAGGACATCGCCACATTCCTGCAGGCCGCGCCGCACCGCAATATCCGGGTCGACATGGAGGAACGGGTCAGCCATGAGGTCGTCCGCGGCGTCAGAGAAGGCATCGCCAGCCTCGGAATCTGCTGGGATGCCGCCGATTTTGATGGGCTGGCACACCGGCCGTATCGCGGCGATCGCCTGGCCGTGGTCACCGCCCCCGGGCATCCGCTGGCGGACTCCAATGAAGTCTATTTTGAAGAGGCGCTGGAATACGAGCACGTGAGCATGCCCGCCGCTGGCGCCGTGCTGCGCATGCTGCAGACCGCGGCCAGCGACAGCGGGAAGGCGCTGCGGCACCGCGTCACGGTCAGCAACTTCGACTCCGCCTTTCGCGTCGTGCTGGCGGGCCTTGCGATCAGCGTTGCGCCCATCGAAGTCGCCACGCCCTATGCCTTGGCGCACGGGCTGCGGGTGCTGCCGCTGAAGGATGCCTGGAGCCGGCGGCGCTTTGCGATCTGCATGCGAAGCGAGTCGGCCCTGCCGGCCGCGGCTGCGTTGCTGCTGGATCATCTGGTGGCGGCCGGCGCGAACAGCGGTCCCTGAACGGCAATGCCGATGAATAAGCGAGGCTAATCAAAGATTAGGATATTTAGTTTTTCTAATACCCATGCCCCGGATAGTCTGTGCGCCCCATCCTCCTGTTGTTGCAGCATGACCACCGCTTTCATCCCAGGATTTCTCCTCGGCCTCGGCCTGATCGTCGCCATCGGCGCGCAAAATGCCTTCGTGCTGCGGCAGGGGCTGCGCAAGGAGCATGTCTTCGCAATCTGCCTGACTTGCGCGCTATCCGATGCCGTCCTCATCGCGGCTGGGGTGGCAGGTTTCGGTCTGGCGGTAGGCGTGCTGCCCTGGCTGGAACCGGCCATGCGCTATGGCGGCGCCTTATTTCTTTTCGTCTATGCGGCGCGCAGCCTGCATGCTGCGTTTCGCAAGCAACATGACCATCTGACGCCCTCTTCGCGCCAGACGGTCGGGCGTCATGCGGCGTTGGCAACCTGCCTGGCGCTCACCTGGTTGAACCCGCACGTTTACTTGGACACGGTCGTCCTGCTGGGATCCATCTCGAGCCAGTACGAAGGCCGCAAGATGGCCTTTGCCCTGGGCGCGATCTGCGCGTCGTTCTGCTTTTTCTTCGCGTTGGGATATGGCGCCCGGCTGCTGCGGCCGATCTTTGCCAATGCAACCGCCTGGCGCGTGCTGGACGCCTGTGTGGGCATCCTGATGCTCGTGATCGGCGTGCAGCTTGTGAGTTGACCCCTCATCCTTCTGGCGGACGGCAGAGGCGGGCTCGCGCTGCTACGCTGCCCTTCCCGTCCATCGAGGAACGTCCGCCATGAGAACCGCACGCGGCGCCGCCTGCGCGTTGGCCATGCTGCTGTGCAGCGGTCCGGCACTTGCCCAATATGTGGTTCGGACCCAGGACATGAGCGGCAAATGGAGCGTGCCAAACCCACACTACGAAGGTGTGCCCGAACTGTTCCGGGCCAGCTTCGGCGCGAAGCGCGCCTGCCTGGATCGCGGTCCGCCCAGCAACCTGTACCGGTCGACCAAGGTCATCGACCTGAGGACCGGCGAAGAGGTGCTGTTCGTGGACTGCATTCCCATCCGAAACGAGCAGCGCCAGCGGTCGGAGCAGATACGGGCGAACGCCGCGAAGACCGCGCCCGCGCAATGAAGGACGGCCGAGCAGACGCGATGCGCTATCTGGACGGCGTGCCGTCCCTTTCCCCCGCGGAGGCGTTCATGTACTCCTTGACGGTGCCATCCTTGTTGTAGATCACCGTCAGAGTGCGCTGATCCTGCATGGCGCCATATTCGCTGTTGTTGAAGTAGAACCAAGACGCCGTGCGAAGCCCCTGCTTGTTGGTTTCCTGAGTGCGGGGCGGGCCGAAGTCGCGGACCATGTCTTCAAACGTGGTGGCATTGATCTTGATGGCTTGCACCTTGGACTGCGTGATCATGTCTCCCGGCGCTGGAGAGGCGCAGCCCGCCACGATGGCGGCCACGAAAAGCAAGGACGATCTCATTGAACTTTCCCCATCCTGCAAGCCGGCATGCGCGGCTGCCATGTTTGTGAATTTCGGACGAGCATAAGAATACCCTGACCGTTACCGCGCAGGCGGGCCAGCGGCCGCCTGGCGGCCTGCCGGCTCCTGTCACGTTGCGGTCATCTACAATGCCGCCAGTTGCCGAGCGCGAAGTGGCGCCGGCCCGCAACACACAGGCAGCATGACGCGCGCGAAGAAATCCGCACCCAGAAAGAGAGCCCCGGCCAGCAGGAGCAAGACTGCAAGCCCCGGCCGCATCTACCGATTCCTGAGAACGTTCGCCCTCACGTCGCTCGCCACTTTCGGCGCGGCCACGTACGCGCTGAACCCGCAGTGGCGCCCCCAGTTCTCGCTCGACGACATTCTTGCGCGCGTCGGTTGGCCCACCCACGAAAAGTTCGCGCCGGCGGCGGTGCCGGCAGGCGGCATGGCGCACACCCGCTTCGCCGAGTGCCCCCAGTTCTTCCCGCAGCAACGACCACCTGTCGTACCCGCCAGCCAAGCGCTGCGCGAGCTATGCTTTTCGAACTTCGCCATTCTGCACAACGGCCAGACCAAGACGCCGGTGTTCGTGGCCGAGCGCCTGAACCGCAAGCTGTTGACGCAGGCGCAGGGAATGCAGCGGTCCGACAAGTTCTATGCCGAAGCCCGCGTGCCCCGCGCAGAACGCGCCGAACTGACGGACTACCGGGGATCGGGTTACTCGCGCGGCCACATGGCGCCCGCCGGCGACATGTCCACCGCCGAGGCCATGGCGCAGAGCTTTTCGCTGGCCAACATGGTGCCGCAGGACCAGCGCCACAATGGCGGCCCCTGGAGCCAGATCGAACAGGACACTCGCAAGTACGCGATGCGCGCCTCGGGCGACGTGTACGTCTTTACCGGTCCCTACTATGGCGACAAGCCGAAGGAGATCGGGTCGGGCGTGGCGGTGCCAAGCCACCTTTTCAAGGTCGTCTACGATGCGGCCTCGGGGCGTTCCTGGGTGCATTGGCAGGCCAACAGTGCGGCCACGACTGCCGGCGCGCCCATCAGCTACGAGGAATTCGCGCGCCGCACGGGCATGCAATTGCTGCCCACCGCGGCAAAGTGACCGTTGGGGTCCTGACCGGGCATTGCGGGCAGCGGCTATTTCGTCCGGGGAGACCGCAGGCCCTGGTCGACGGCGGGCCACTTGCCCGCGCGCAGACGCGGCAGGCACAGGACCATCGACTTCGCCACATTGCGCACCTCTTCCTGCACCGCCGTGTCCTCATCCAGCTCCGCATGGCTGGTGGCATACGGCTTGTAGTAGCCGATGTAGCGATCCAACCGCGAAGACGTTCCGGCGTCCACCAATCCCATCCAGTCGAGCCAGTCGCTCAGCGCGCGACGCTGCTCCTCAATGCCGGCCACATCGCCATGGACCACCACGCCATACGCGCGGCCCGCCAGATGCTTCGGATAGGGCCAGTCCTCCAATTCAAGCTGCTTGGCCTTCATCGCATCCTTGCCTGACGTCGTCGTGGGATCGGGGTTGCCGCCATCCGCGCATACAAGCCGGTCGATCATCAGCTTCAAGACGCTGGGCGACTGATACCAATAGGTGGGCGCGAGAAGGATCACGCCGTGCGCCGAGACCCATTGCTCGTAGATGTCGTTCATCGCGTCGTTGTCCTGCGCGAGCGAATGATTGGGATAGCAACTACAGGGCCAATGACAGAGCGGCATCGCCGTGGATACGCAGCCCTTGCAGGGATGGATCTGATATTGGTATTCCGACGTCAGCCGGCTCAGGTCCAGCATGTCCGCTTGCACGCCGGCCGATTCCAGTTCATCGCGCACGAGCTGCGCGAGCCGCCAGGTTTTTGACACCTCGCCTGGACAGGTGCCGTCATTGCGCGCCGCGCCGATGACGACGAGGACGCGCGATCGCGTTTCTGAATCGCGCTGCACCAGCGCCGCGCGCGCAAGGCTGTCGTGCGCGTCTTTCCATTCCACCGACATGTCGTAATCGGGATCGGCAAAGCCTGGACCGGCTTTGACGGTGACAGGCGCCTTGCGCCCGTTTTCGTAGGCATCCCACGCGATGGCTTCCAGGCGCTCGAGCGCCTCGGCTTCGGCCTGGAAGGCGGGATCATAAAAGCGCCGCATGAAACGCAGGCGGAACGTGTCGCGCGGCAGCTTGCCGGCATATTGTCCCGAACGCACGTCGAGCTTGGGGTTGGCCATGGCTGTATGTCCGCGAAGGTAAACCAACGCGAGCAGCAACTGGCATGCCCGACCTGTTGGCGCAGCGTGCCGGGTTCAAATTTGACTGCAACTACGGCAGCCCGCCTGCGTCACCGCCTTCCAAGCGCAGCATCGAGTGCAGTAGGATGAGGTGACCGACTGGAGGAACTATGGAAACAGCAAAGTGGGACTTCACGATCGCTCAGCCGGAAGAAGACAGCGATGGCTGGCGTATTGGCTACACGCTGATATCACCCATCGCCGGCGTGCCATCGGAGCGCATCGCCATCGACGAACGGTTTCATTCCGCTCACGGCGCGATCACGGAGGCGACCCGCCTCGCGCAGATTCACGTTGCGGATCTGAACGGAGAAGCGCCGACTTTCGAACGTCCGAGCGATTCCGAAGTGCCGTTCGATAAGGATCAGCGGTTCTAGGCTTGCCCCACAACCGGTGAGTGGGATGGAAAAGAGCAGCCGCGCGCGTATGTCGCGCGTGGCTGCGAGTCACAGCGTATGTGTGGCTGCAGCCACAGATTCAGCGCGCAGGAGTCGTCGCACTCCCCGCCGGCGTATTCGGGGTGGCAGGCACCTGAATCTCTTTCTTGCGCAACACGCCGCCGCCCTGGACGCTGCCCTGCACTTCCGTGGGCGAGGTCATCTTCGACACGCAGTTCTGGCGCTGCGCTTCGGGCAGGCGGTTGCACCGCGCCAGCTCGTTTTGCCGTAGCTGCTCGGGGCTCTCGGCAGTCAGGTTCTGGCGATCGCGCTCCTGACGCGCCGCCGCGGCTTCGCGAAGGCACGTCTCCAGCGGCTGGCCGGAGGCGCCGCTCTTGCAAGTCGCGACGTCCTGTTGATGCTGCGCCTGCGAGGTCTTGCTTGTGTCAGCCGCGTAGGCCACACCCCCGGTCCACGTCAGACCGGCCAGGCATAGCATCGCGGATACTCTTTTCAGGGGCACTTGAACAGCATTCAACTTGTGAACAGTATTCATGGTCAGCTCCTCAAAAAAGGGAAATGCGCCTGGCGACAGGCCAAGCGGCCATTCCCGACGATATATCTACCACGCTGCAATCATTGGTAGCGTCGCTCGAGGTAACTGTCTGTGTCGCGCCGCGAGGGCGCTGGGATGCATGCCCGCCTATAGGCGCCGAAAAATGAACAAGGGCTTACGCATTAATTGCGTAAGCCCTTGAATGTATTGGTCGGGGCGGTGGGATTCGAACTCACGACCCTCTGCTCCCAAAGCAAAAAAGAGCCTTTCCGCCGAAGTCCGCCAACGTCCGCCAGGAAACGCTACACTCGCGTCTTTATTGGCTTTCCGGCCATTTGAAGTCCGCCAAGGTCTTCTGGCATCCGCCAGCAGCCGCAAAGCGCTGGCCCCCCAAATGGCCCCCCAAGATCCAGGCTTGCTATGGCGACGAATCTACTGACCGATACAGCACTGCGCAATGCACGGCCCGGCGCAAAGGAAATCGAACTGAACGACGGAGGCGGCCTCATTCACCGCATTCGGCCCGATGGCCGGCGGGCGTGGATCTTTCGCTACACCGGGCCGACCACGGGCAAGAGGGAGCGCATTTACTTGGGGGCCTATCCACTGCTAAGCCTAAAGGGCGCGAGAGAGATGCGCCAGGTCCGCCAGGAAATGCTGCAAAAAGGCATGGACCCCAAACACGCCGGCGCCCTTCTCGATGCCGAGGGCGATGCGATTCCGGAGACGGTAGGTCGCTTGTTCAACGTCTGGTTTTCCCAGGAGATCGAGGCCAACCGGAAGAGCGAAAACGACCACAAATCCATCAAGGGCCGATACGTCATCTACGTCGCTCCGTACCTGGCCGATGTGCCTTTGTCCATGGTCCGCCGTGGCCATGTGATGAAAGCCATCGACAAAGCCAGATTGGAAAAGAAGATGCGGACGGCCAATCTTGTGTTGGCCAACTTGCGTCAGATGTTCCGGTTCGCAGTCGCTCGCGAGTGGATGCAAGGCGATCCCACGGCGGCTATCGCGCGCAAACAGGCTGGCGGCCAGGAGAATGAAGGCGAACGCGTACTTTCGGATGCTGAGCTACCTATCCTGCGCGATGTAATGGCCAGGCCCCCGCTCCAAAAATCGCGCTATTACGTCGCCCACCGCCGCGTGCTGCCCGTACACACCGAGCTGATGGTTTGGTGGACACTTGCCACCGCAGCACGCCCCATTGAGGTGGCGTCGATCCGTCGCAAAGGTGCGGTGAACGTCAGGGCCAAGAACTGGACTATCCCGGCGGAGGTGTCGAAGAATGGAAAACCTCATCTTGTTCACCTGAGTGACTTTGCCTTAGCAGTCTGGAAACGAATGCTTAAGCTGTCAGGCAAAGGGGAATATCTCATTCCGGGTAAAGAAGGCGGGCATATTTCAGAGAAAGAAGTCACCCGGCGCCTCACCGATAGGCAGACACGCGCCAAGGCCATCCGCGGCCGCAAGAACACAACTGACTTGGATCTACCGGGGGGGCATTGGACGCAGCACGATCTGCGTCGCACGTCGGCGACAATTATGGGCGAACTCGGGTTCGCGCAGGATGTAATTGACCGTTGCCTCAATCACAAGGAACCCAAAAAAGTGACGCGGACGTACCAACGTCAAACCATGTCGAGCCAACGGCGAGACGCCTTTGACGCGCTCGGTCGACATCTCACAGCCATATTAGGCGACCCTTCCGAATGGTTACCAGATTCAGGCACGACAGGCGAAATTGCTTAGGAACAACTTTCTCGGATCCCATCAGCTTGCTCGTTAATCGAAAGAACGCCAGACTCGGTCAATTGTCGCTATGATAGCCACAACATGTAACACGTGGAGACAGCATGCTAGATCGGTTCTTGGGGGACTCAGGCGCACGATTACGAGCCGAGGCACTTTCGCAGCAGAGAATCATTAATGGTGACATGGTTCTCGCGGTCGAAGTTGCTGCGCAAAGCGAGGTAATCGAATTCGGCGCGGATTCCGTTGTTATGGAGCAAGGCGGAACCGACAATGACATTTATTTCATCCTGGCGGGCGAAGTCGATGTAATCGTTAATGGCGTGTTGGTCCAACGCCGTGCAGTTGGCGACACGGTGGGCGAACTGGCAGCTACCAATCCTACTCAACGACGGGCGGCAACGGTTCGGGCTAATCAGCCGACTATATTGGCAAAACTCGCGGAACCAGCGTTCGCTGCTCTCGCTGACAAGTACCCCGCCGTCTGGCGCTACTTGGCTCGCGACACCGCTCGTCGTCTAGTAGAGCGAAACGCACTTGTACGGCCAGCACACGAAGGTATTCACGTTTTTATCGTCTCGTCCCGAGAGTCCCTTCCTATTGCTCATGCAGTACAAGAAGCTTTGGCACACGACCCATTCATCTGCACAGTATGGACCGATGGTTGCTTCAAAGTAAGTCAATACACACTTGAAGCGCTAGAGCGCCAACTAGACGAATCAGATTTCGCCATCGCGATTGCACATGCGGACGACCTAGCGCAAGTGCGTGGCGAATCTTGGCCCGCGCCTCGAGACAACGTGATTTTCGAGCTTGGGCTATTCATGGGAAGACTTGGACGAGCACGAGCAATTTTGATGGAGCCACGCGACGAGCGGGTGAAACTACCTAGCGACATGGCCGGCATTACAACTATTGACTACCGCTTCGCAGCCGACAAGGATTTCGCCGCCCTGCTGGGTCCCGCATGCACGCGCCTTCGCCGGCATATAACGGATTTGGGACCAGTACGCTGAAGAGGCGGATTCAAAATTATGACGTTGAAAGCTGATCTCGAAACTCGATGCGCTGAAATTTTTCGGTCGCGATGGACGACTCGGGAGGGCCGCGTGGTTCCAGCGGAATCCGATGTTGGTCTAGGTAACGACGGCGTCGAACTAGATGCAACGGTGCTTTATGCCGATATTGCCGACTCGACGCAGATGGTTGACTCGTTAGCACCAGCGTCAGCCGCAGAGATATACAAGGCGTTCCTCCACAATGCAGCGAAGATCATCACCTCAAACGGCGGCACCATCACGGCTTACGATGGTGATAGGGTGATGGCGGTCTTTATTGGCGACTACAAAAACACGAGTGCTGTAAAGGCGGCGTTAAAAATCAACTATGCCACAAAGAAAATTGTGCAGTCGGCAATGAAGGCGATCTACACGAATCGTGACCACGTCATAAATCACGTAGTGGGAATTGACACAAGCAAACTTCTGGTCGCGCGCACAGGCATCCGTGGCTCGAATGACCTTGTTTGGGTGGGGCGCGCCGCCAACCATGCGGCGAAGATGGCGGCGTTGGATCATTCCTATCCGACATACATCACAGCAGAGGTTTACGACCGGTTGGCTGACGAAGCAAAGATCTCCAACGGCGCGAACATGTGGGAGGCATGCACCTGGAACGCTCAGGGCCGCAGAATATATAGGTCCACATATTGGTGGTCGTTCACCTAACAGGTTGTCTCGGCCGAGATGCGTCAGTTCGTCCCGGCCCCCTCAGTACACCGGGTCACGCCGTTTGAACTTGTCATCTAGCGCGTAGTTGGGCATGGACAGAATCACCGTCCCGCTTGGCCGGCTCTCCTCTCGCGTTCGTTCCTCAACACCAATTGCCAACGCCAGTTGAACGAGCGCAGAACGCGCCATCTTCATCACCCGTAGAGCCTTCTCCTCGAGAAAATCACTAGTGATGGACAATCTTGAATCCTGGCTACCTGGTGCACTTAGCTTGTAGGATTGCACCCAACCAAAATGGACCTGCAAGCATTTGTGTTCAAGCGCATTGCGTGTGCCATACAGTTCCCGCGCGTCCGGGCTGGTGGTCGAATTTAACTTTTCGTCGAACAGCTCTTTTGAAAGCCAGAACAGCCCACGCAGCGGCCAATTCTCGCTGTCGCGAAAGCGATCAAGAAGTTGCTTTTTGCCTTCGACCATCCAGACATTCTTAAAATTGATGTGATCTGGATTTTTTTTGAGTTTCCAATAGAAATCGACAAGAAAGGCAACCTTATCAAGCAATGAATATGCGATTCGATAGGCCGTACGCACACGCTCCATTGCGAGAGAATGCAGAGGATAGTCCAGCGTATCCGACAGCCGAACTCCTCGATCTGAAAAGTGGAACTTGGTACTGCTCAGACCCTCGTACAACATATAGCGCGCCGATACGTACTCCTGCTTGATCTGGTTAAAAAACCCAATTACCGCAGGTGGGCTCACGGCACCTGGTCGCTCGTCAAATTGCTCGCTAATGCTAGGCAAATGCAGATCGTCAAAAGCTGCTATGGGATACGCCCCCAGATCATTTAGAGGGTGAAGAAACAAGCCTTTATCAAGTGACCATTGCCGGTACAGGCGCTCGGCTTTAGTGCGCCCGAGCGATGGCCGATTGCCTTCAAGGAACGCGCGCACTCGCTCGATATCCAATCCATCCGCGTACCGCTTTGCCTCCGTAGCGAATGCTTGCAAGGTCGCTTCAGGGTAAGGGCCGTCAAAAACCGCTTTAGCGGAAGTCACGACAGCCATGCTGTCGTGTGCATGCATCCACAGAATCGCACGCTCCTCATCGTTTTCTAGCAGTGCCCCATAGCGCCTCAGGCATCTGGCTAAATTTGCGTGAGCAATCGCAAAGTTGGGAATTATCCGCAGGGCGGCTCTCCAGCCTTCGACTGCGTCGATCAAGCGCCCCATAGCAACTAGCTGGTTAGCTCGGTTAGTCAGCACCTGGCAGCGGCGTATTTTGTGCAGCTTACTGAAACCAGGATGTGCTACAGCGCGCGACAAGGCAAGAATTTGCTCTTCCCTTGCGGGGTGCTCCCAAGTCATTGAGCTTCTCGCGGAAGCAGTCTTCTCTTTAACCCCCCATGCGTTCGCCCGAAAATACTCAGCAATCGCGCCGTGAGTCTCTTCCAGTTCTCGAATCGAGAGCTGCTCAAGAAGATGTAGCGCACGGTCGGCGCCACGCTCGAAATAAGCGTCATCTGACGCATCTATCAAGTCACCGATGTGTTCTAGCGCAGCGGCATCGTCGAGCTTGGTAATTGAGCGCTGGCGAAGCCTTTCAAGACCATCAAGTTCCACGTCTTCTTCCTGTACTTATTCCCGGTTCCGAATACGACATTACGAAACCAATTTCTGAGGGGCTCAGTAACTTTTAACTATGCGGGCCAGTTGTCATGGACACAAGCCGCTGAGCATGCTGCGGTCGGTCAGTTGCTGTCAACATCGAACATTTCGGGAGGGGCTGGGAAAAACCTAACCTACCTAACCTGAAACAGCGAATTGGCCGGAGAGCCTTTATTCATGCGGGTTTCCGGGGGTTTAGAAAACCTAACCTTTTCCTAACCAAAGCCTAACCCGGTTAGGTTCCTATACCCTAACCTTATAAAAAATAGATATCTATATAAATCAATGGCTTACGACGTGGTTAGGTTTTAAGTTAGGTCAGGTTAGGTTTTAAACCTAACCAATATTATTTATATAAATCAACGACTTAAACGCCATTTTGAGGCCCGGTTAGGAAGGTTAGGTTTTCCCCAACCCCTTCCCAAACCTGCGCAGAGATTGAGCAAAACCCGATAAGGCGGCCCATGGTCGCCAGGAATGTGCGTCGTAACTGCGTCGTTTTGCGTCACCCGCCAAGCCCTACCAGCGGCCCCCAGAGGGGCGCCAAGGCTGGCGCCAAGGGTGACGCATGGTCGAGTCTTTTCTCGCACATTTAGCGCGCAGGCGCGGAGGGGGGAGAACCGCGCGCCAGATCTCATTGGTCGTCTCAATACTGTATATTCATACAGTATTCTGAGGTGCGCTATGGATTTCTTCGACCGATCACCACCGGCGCCGCTGCCTGCGGCCCGCATACGCGAGCTGTACGCCCGCAGTCCTACCGCCGAGGCCTGCGCCATGGCCTGGGAAATTTGGCGCCTCCAGCGCGTCATAGTGGCCCTGGAAGCGGGTTTGCGCGGCGCGAGCGGCTTACGTCACCGTCGGGACATCATCGACCGTGTGACCGAGCTACAGGAGTACTTGGCCGGCGAACCGTGCTTAAACGAAGCCCTGGCCGTCAAGCCCGGCGCCAGACGCGGGGGCAAGGGGTAGAGCCAGTACGGGTGAAAAAAAGCCCCGCATGAGCGGGGCTAGGAGAACGCGACAGCGGCTCACTCGGAGTCTTCGCCAGAGATGGTGTACGACTTGAACCTGACCACCTCCTGGCCTATCCACTCGTTGATTTCCATAAATTTGGCCTGCAGCGGCTCCAACTCGTTGCGCGCGAACACCTTGGCCGCCGAAATCGGTGTTCCGAAGCCTCCCGTGTTGGACGGCACCAGGCCCATCAACTGCGGCGGCACGCGGTGCGCTGCCAGTACGTCATCGCGCGACACGTTCTTGATGTTGAAGAAGTCATCACGCGCCGCCACCTCGCTCACCGGAATGATCTGCATCCCGTCCTTTTTTCCGCCTGGCGCATACACAAACAGGTTGCGAAAGTTCCCCGGCCCCTTGGCCTCTTTCATGGCTTTGCGGATGTCGTCAACATAGGTTTCATCCTGCAGTGAATCTGTGACGTACATCACAAAGCCGGCGTGACTGCCGTTCAGGTAATACTTGCGGCGAAACAGCGTTGCGGCCTCATTGAGCCATGCAGAGTTGAGCGCCGCCAGGTACCCGGGCAGGCCATAGACCTCCTGGTTGATGTCCGGCTGCATCAAATGGCAAACAGCGCCGTCCTGAAACTGATGCTCCTGACCCGCGCCGGGTATGAAGTAGTACCGTCTTGGCTCGACGCCGCGCCGCGTGTACTTAGCTAGCGCGTGGCGCGTGCCCAGCAGCTTGCCTGTCACGCTGTCTAGCCGCTCCGCGTAGGCATTGCCGAACGTCAGGAAGTCCACGGCCATCTTTAGGCAGGTCTCGCGCCGGAATGCCGAATGCGGCTCCAACGTGGACGCCAGGATGTTGGCTTTGAAGTAGATGGCCGAACTATGGTGCGGGCTGGCGCGGAACGTCTTGGACAGGCCGCCGAAATGCACGGGCGGTTCATACCATCGACCGTTCCGCCAGCATTCCACATATTCCAGGATTTCGCGCCGGTCCAGCACGGGCACCGGATCGCCAAAGGAGAACGCCTCAACGTGGGCGGGCGCAACTGCCGGCTGCGTATCGGGCGCGATAAAGGTGCCGCGCGGTTTGCGTTTGCGTGTCATCCGAATAACTCCATAAAGCCTTTGCCGGCGCCGGCGGCGCCTTCCAGTGGTTCCCAATCCAGCGCGTGCATGAGCGCCCAGGCCAGGTCCGCATGTCCCGTCTCGCTTGCGCGGCCGGCGTCGTACGTGACGCTGCGGCCGCTCGCAGTCATCGTCTTTCGTATCGCCATCATTGATTGCGCCAGGTCCGTCGCGCCAGCGTCGAATTCCAGGCGCTTATTGCGAATCACGTCCCCAGCTTTGAGCACCAAACGGCCCTTGACCTCTGGCGAATAGCTGTAAGCGCGCGCGGCCGGGAAAAACTGCTTGACGAGTTGGTACACCCCCTGTCCCATGCCGGTCGCGTCAATCCCGATGTATGCGACCGCGTACCGCTCTGTGATTTGTTTGATCTTCTTGGCCTGCGCGGCAAAGTCCATGCCACGGAATTGATGGTGCTCAAGTACGCGGAATTTCCCGCCCGGCGTGCGCGGCGCCGCGAGCACCACGCAACCGGCAGAATCGCCCGTTAACGAAGGGTCATATCCAACCAGCACCGGGAAATGCCCGTAAGGACGTATCAGGAACTTTTGAACGTCGACCCATTCGACCATCGCATCGACCATGCAACCCTGAAGCATGGCCAACGGAAAGATGGACGCGGTATCGTCGATGAACCCGCACATAAGCAGGTTCTCGAATTGATCCGGGCTGTATTCGAGGCGCAACTCTTCAATGTCAAAGAGGTTGCAGCCCCCCGCCTCTGCGTCCAGGATGGTGACGATCTGGCGCCAGATTCGGTCATCACATCGGTGGCCATTCTTCAGGACCGAATGCGCCAGCTCGATGGCCACCTGGTCGCGCTTGGCCCGTCGCTTGTTGAATGCCTCCCCCGTCCAAAGCGGATAGGCTTCGTGTGCCATGCTCGACGGCGTAGAAAAGTACGTCTTGCGCCACTGCTTATGCAGCGCCATGCCGCTGGCCACCTTGTTCAGCTCGCCGAACTTGGGCACCCAAAAGAACTCATCGAAATAAAAGTTGCCGTGGTAGCTCTGGGCGGTGCGCGCGTTCGTCCCCAGGAAATACAGATGCGCGCCGTTGGGCAAAACAATGGGATCGCCTTTCAGGTCGACGTCCGCGGCTTCCCGCGCGAACTGGAGGATGTACTGCTTAAAGACATGCGCCTGCGCTTTCGAGGCGGACAGGAAAATCTGGTTTCGGCCGGTCGCAATCGCGTCAACCAAGGCCTCGCGTGCGAAATACCATGTCGCGCCGATCTGCCGGGACTTTAGGATCATGCGCGTCCGCTGATCCCCATTGCGTAGCCAGACCTTCTGATAGTCAAAGAGCGAATCGCGGAACGCCTGGGAGAGCTTTACCGCCTGGTCGTCGCTGATCGCGTTGCGGTCCGGTTTGCGCTTGGGCGCAGCGTTGCGACGCTCAATGTTGGGGTTTAGGGTCGATTCGCGCCCGTCGCCGTCGTACTTGCGTACGCGCGCAGTCTTCTCCATCTGCCGACCAAGCAGGTCTATTTCCTTGAAGTCGCGCCCATCCTTTTCCGTCTTGGCGATGAGGGTGCATAGGCGCGCCTCAAGCGCCGCCTCCACGCGCTCGACCGGCGAAGCGGCCTCCCGTCCATCGCGCGTCTTCCAGCTTTGGACCGTCGTGCGCTTCTCGCCAAGGTGTCGCGCGATAGAAGAAATGCGCCAGCCCTGCCAATAAAGGTCACGGGCGACGCGGCGCGGGTCGATGTGGTCGGTCAATTGCAACATGCCGCCATCCTGCCGGGGTTCTCCGCGCGCGCGTGAGGCAGGGTCTTCTGGAAGGCGCTTGCACAGGCTCAACGCGTTGAGCAGCGCGAGCGCCAGGGCCAGTATGACAACACCCGAACACCACACACTGAGCATCCCAAAATGGACAAGACCCGTTGGTTTACCGTGGCCACCGAAGGCCAGACCACCGATGGCCGCAACATCCTGCGCGCCTGGTTGGAACAGATCGCCGAGACTTACAACCGCGACACCTACGGCGCCCGCATCTGGATGGAGCACATTCGCGGCGTTGTGCCGGAAAGCCCATTCAGGGCATACGGTGATGTGCTCGCCGTCCGCACGCAGGAGAACGGCGCGGGCAAGCTGGAGCTGCAGGCGCAACTCGATCCCACGCCCGAGCTGGTGGCCATGACCAAGGCACGTCAGAAAATCTATACGTCTATCGAGATTCAGGAAGATTTCGCCAGCACCGGCAAGTGCGGCTTGATCGGCCTGGCAGTTACCGACAGCCCGTCCAGCTTAGGGACGACGATTCTGGAATTCGCGGCCAAAAACCCGGCAGCCAATCCGCTGGCTAGCCGCAAACAGTCTCCCGACAATCTTTTCAGCAGTGCGATTGAAACCGCGCTGAACTTCAACGCCGCCACCCCGGCGCCCGACGAGACCGCCTCCGCTTTCCAGGCCATCGGCGCATTCTTCCGTGCGCTGCTGCCCGGTCAATCGCAACAGGCACCGCAACACACGCCCCAGGAACCTGCGACTGCCGCGTTCTCTGCTGCGGATGTGGACAGCGCAGTGCGGGCCTTTGGTGCACTTGAGAAGGCCTTCAAGCAGACCAAGGACAGCCTGGCGCAATCGGTATCGCAGCTCGCAGCGGAAGTTCAGGAGTTCAAGAAGTCCGCCGCGAGCGCCCAGGACCTTGCAGAACTGCGCGCCGACTTGGACAAGACCCCCGGCAACTTCAAACAGCGACCGCAGGCCTCTGGCGGCGCGGGCCGCGTGCAGACGGATTGTTAGCGCGCCCACCGCACACCCCTCCTCCTATTCACTGGATATCGCCATGGTCTTTCATTGGCCGCCGGCCGCGATGGACCACATGGACCTGGCCGAACTGGCCGACTGGCGCGAGCGCGCCCGCGTACGCCACCAACCCGAGACGTAAACGATGGACAAGGCGTTACAGCTTCGCGTCATCGCGGCACTGCAGGACAAGCTATCCGGGCCGCTGCAGAAAATAAGGAAGACGGCCGGCACGTCCGCGCAGGGAGTCGCCGACCTGCGCGGCAAGCTCAAGCAGCTAACGGCCTCGCAGCGCGAGGTTGGCCAGTTCCGCGAGCTGACACGCGGCCTGCAGTCCACGCGCGCCGCGCTGGCCGCCACGCAGCAGCGCGTCTCCACGCTCGCGCAGCAGATGCAAGGCACAACCAACCCGACCCGCGCTATGACGCGGGAATTCAACCAGGCGGTGCGCTCTGCGCAGCAGCTCAAGGAACGGCATGGGCAGCAGTCCATCGAGCTGCAGAGGCTGCGGGACAACCTGCATCGCGCGGGCGTTTCCGGCGCAAGTCTCGCCCACGATGAGCGCAAGCTGTGTCAACAGATTGAACAGACCACCCAGGCGCTCACGCGCCAGACGCAAAAGCTGCAGGGGGCAGCCGCCCAGCAGCAGAAGCTGACGGCGGCCAAGGAAAGGTACGCCGCTGGCAAAGCCACCGCCGGCGCCATGGCCGGCACCGGCATGCGCGCGCTCGCAACCGGCGGCGCAGCGCTCTACTCCCAGTCTCGCTTTATCCGGCCTGGGGTCGAGTTCGACGCCAACATGAGCAAGGTTCAAGCCCTGGCACGCCAGGACAAGGCAAGCGCGGAAATGCGGTCGCTGCGGCAACAAGCCCGCGACCTCGGCGCGACCACGATGTTTTCCGCCACCCAGGCAGCCGACGCACAAGGTTTCCTCGCTATGGCCGGCTTTAGCGCCAAGGCCATCCTTGACGCCATGCCCGGCATGCTGTCGTTGGCCAAGGCGGGCGACACCGACCTCGCGCAAACGGCCGATATCGGCTCCAACATCTTGACGGGATTCAAACTCCCCGCCGAGCAGATGAACCGTGTGGGCGATGTACTCACCGCCGCCTTCACGCGCTCCAACACCAGCCTGTACATGCTGGGAGAAACCATGAAGTACGTGGCGCCCGTGGCCGTCGGCGTCGGTCAGGACATCGAGACTGCGGCGGCCATGGCCGGTAAGCTTGGCGACGCAGGTATTCAGGGCAGCAAGGGGGGCACGACATTGCGGGCCATCCTAGGCCGCCTGGCTGCGCCGCCGAAGGCTGCCGCCGATGCACTCGATGGGCTGAACATCAGCACAAAGGACACTGCAGAGTACGAGCGCTGCAAAGCTCTTGCGGAGTCAGACGCTCGATCCGCGAGCCAATTTGCACTGCTGATGTACCGGCGCGGATTGGCCTCGTGGGAGCCAGGCCGGCAGCGGCAAGGCCTCAACGGTCCACTGCTGGGTCTTCAAGAAGGGGGCATGAGCATGCTGAAGCCGACCCCTGAGCGATCAACTCGTTTACCGCCTCGCCGATCTCGTCCGAGTGCTCAACTTGTCCAAGACGACGATCTATGAGCTTATCCAGCGAAAAGATTTCCCGTCGCCAGTGAAGCTCACCGCGCGTTCTGTGGGCTGGCGCGCGCGTGAAGTCACAGCTTGGCTGGAGAGTAGACCGCACAGTAAGGAATGGCACCGTGCTGAGGATTCCGCTTAGCGCTGGCCCCCCTGCTGGCCCCCCAAAGCACAAAGGCTTAGCTCATGTATTGAGCTAAGCCTTTGATTTTATTGGTCGGGGCGGTGGGATTCGAACTCACGACCCTCTGCTCCCAAATTGGTTGACCATGGAAGGGTGTGGACAGGTGCGGAAAACTTATTGCGCCTTTTCAACGACTTACACCGCATGAATTTCCATTATCATCCACCCGCATCCGTCGCAATCCGCAGCCGGGTGTACCCATGGGTGTACATATGACGGAAAAAAGGGCATGACGCGTTACCCGAAAAAAGGTCGAGGTCACAAATGGACAGTCCGGGAATTGGAGTCCATTCCAACAGCGTGGGCGAAGGACAGTATCGCAGACGGCGGAGGTCTGACTGGCCAAGTTCGAGTGGTAAATGGAACCGCTGCGGTTGCGTTCCGCTATAGCTTCAAGTGGGACGGCCGCAAGGTTTGGTATTACTGCGGCAACTGGCCGACGGTCGATTTGGTGACCATCCGTGAAAGGCGCGACAACGCACGAGCACTCGTAGCGAAGGGTGTGGACCCTCGGCGGCAGAAGGTTGCCGACAAAATAGAGGCGCAACTTAAAGTCGAGCAGGTAATCAGCGAGGAAAGCCAGCGTCGCGCCCATGATCTGAGCGTCAAGGACCTGTACGACGCGTGGATCAGCGAGGGCGTACGCCGTTCCGACGAGAATGCTGAACTGAAGCGAATCTTCGGGAAGGACGTACTGCCTACGATCGGTGACTCCGCATTGCGGGCGTTGTCCGAGGATGACATAAAGAAGGTTTTACGCCCAGTAATAGCACGCGGTGCAAATCGCCTGGCAGTGATCATCTTCGGCGCGATAGGCCAAATGCTCGGTTGGGCAGAAGATCGCCAACCTTGGCGGCGCCTCCTCATCGAAGGCAACCCAGCTAAGCTCATCGACCTCGATCTTCTGCTTGACGATGACTACGACCCGGAGAATGTACGCACCCGCGTACTGCATGACACCGAGATCATTGAGCTGGCAGATCGCTTCAGATCTGGCGAAGATGAGTACGAACAAGCGCCCAATAAACGAGTAGCCAAGCTGCCGGTCTCACCCGCTACTCAACACGCGGTTTGGATCTGCCTAAGCACGCTTACACGCATCGGGGCGTTGACCAAGGCCGAGAAAGCCCACATTAACCTTCCTGAACGCACTTGGTTCATACCGAAGGAAAACTCCAAGGGACGGCGCCGCCAAAAGCAGGACCAGCTCGTCTATCTCTCGGACTTCGCCGCGCGCCACTTCGAAGGTGCGATGCAACTTTCGGATTCGTTGTACGTGTTCCCAGCTCGGGATGGCCGAGGGCCGCTTTCCGGTCAATCAGTGACAAAACAGATAGGTGACCGTCAGACGCAGTTCAAGGCGGAGGATCGAACGCCGCTAAAAGGCCGCCGAAACGACAATACTCTGGTCTTGGCTGAAGGGGCCAACGGCAATTGGACGCCACACGATCTGAGAAGGACAGGGGCCACCATCATGCAACGGTTAGGGGCCTCTGAGAATGTTATTGACCGATGCCAAGGGCATGTGGTGCACACTGGCAAGAACAAGATTCGTCGCCATTATCAACTGTATGAATTTGCCGATGAGAAGCGCCAGGCATGGCAAGATCTGGGACATTATCTGGATCAGCTTTTACCGTCGGGGCTGACCACCCCTAGGACGCGTCGTTCCAAGACGTCGAGAAAGGGTCCGCCCTCAAATGAGTAGTTAACGCCGGTGTGCCAAGGGTTCGTTTCGCCAAGAGCACACCAGCTTTGAACCGCGAATAGTATTCGGGCTGACCTACCAGCCGTTGCGAAACATCGCGCCAATCGAGAGGGTTGCCGCAGCGCACACCCTCTCTGTGTTCCCTGGTCGTCCCAGCGAACACCTTCTCTGCCCAGGCCGGGCGCCATCTGCACACACTTCAATCAAGGATCTCCGCATGGCCAATCCGCCTGCGGCCCGTTCCTGGGCCGCATCTTTTGAATTCCCGTCGACAGCACGCGACGCCCGTCATGCCGCACGCACTTGGTTCGAAGCGGCTCCCGATATCAGCCCTGCCAAATATCGCGATCAAAAGTTCATCGAGCATTGCAAGGGCAAGGCTGATTCGCCCCTCGAACGAAGAATCCGGCTGGACGCCTTCAAACAGGCGTTTGCTCAGGCCATAGGCCACATCGTCGTAGAGGAGGCCCGGCTTCATGCGCTCCCTGCTTGAACGCCCGATTACGTTTCGACTGTCCGACGCGGCTCGTCGTCGTTACGAACAGGCCGCAGCAGACCGGGGAATGACGCTGTCAGCCTACCTCCGCGATCGCCTCGAAATCGACGACCAGGTCGCTGAGCACGTCTCGCAACTGCGTCTCACCCTTTTGGATAGCGGCGTCGGTGGACAGCCGGACGCGTCGCTATTGCCAATCCTGCTGGAAATGCTGCTGCTCACACGGCGACATAGCCCGCCCGGCGATCTGCGCGCCGTTCACCTTGAACTTGAACGACAGGGCGTCACGCCCCGGTCCCTCAAGTAGATCTTAGGAACCCCCATGCGAGTATCCCTCTTGGCGGCCATTGCCTCGGCCGTCTGCCTCCTTTCGGCCTGCGGATTCGTACCGCCCGCCCCGCCGACACCTCCGGACTCCGGACGCATCCTCATCAACCATGCGGATCCGCGCACCGTTCTACCGGGTAAATCGCCGACCGTCCTGGCCACGGCCGACATTCCGCCCATTCCCGTGCCCGTAGCGCCGCCCAAGCCAGAAAGCACTGCACCTGACGCCAGCGCACCGCTGCCGGCCGCTACTGATGTGACGTCGGGTGCCGGCACCTCTGCGTCGGCGCCGACGCCGGTAGCGACAAGTGAAGCCACGGCGCCTACCACCGATGTGAGCGCGAGTCCGCAACAAGTCACACCGACCGCTGGCACCATCGTGACGGTTGAAGTTGCGCCGACGGAGCCCATTGCAGAACCGCAAGTCGTGGACCCGCCGAAACAGATTTGGCGCGTCAGTCCTCAAGACGGGACGGTCCGCCAAGCGCTCAATCGCTGGGCAGCGGATGCCAACTGG
>DALZRX010000006.1:0-3787 GCA_032015805.1 Achromobacter sp. | reverse complement strand
ATCCTAGCCGCGGCGTTGACCAGGAAAACCCATGAATTCTTACCGCACTGTACTGACGGCGGTCATGCTGGCCTTGCTCGCCGGCTGCTCGGCCCTGCAGGCCACCGACCGCGTCGAATCCCGCGCAGCGCTGCGCCAGGCCGACGGTACCATCGCGTTGGACCACTTCAAACTCAGAGCCGGCGACGTCGACCGTGCAAAGGGTCAGGTCGTTGAACTCCCCTGGATCGCTGGCCGACCGCAGCCACTAGCACGGGAAGTGACCCTGCCGCCGGCGCTGCGGGCAAACGTCAACACGACGCTCCTCTTCGAGAACAATTCCGCAGACCTCAAGACGCTGGCCGACCGGATCCAGATTGCCACAGGCATCCTGACGCAGGTCACGGCGGACGCCTTGCTGCCGGCCGAATACTTCTTACCGCGCCTAGCGGGCGACCTCGGCACGGTAAACCCGCTCAGCCTGGGCGCCAGCACCGCCGACACGCTCGTCCCGGCCCTCATCCCCGGCGCGGCGGTGGATCGAATTGCAGGTCCCGCGCTGCCCACAGGCGTGGCCCGCACAAAGATGGCACCACTGCCAGCCGGCCAGGCCCCGCTGGCCTCGGTGCTGGACGCAATCGCACTGCGCCTGGGCGTGTACTGGCGCTACGACGACAAGATCGGCGCGCTGCGCTTCTACCGGACAGAGACCAAGAGCTATGTGGTCCGCACGCCCACGCAGGCGGCCGAAGAGAACCTGCAGCGGGATATCAAGTCGACCAACTCGATGCTGGCGGACAGAACCAGCGCGGGTGCGAAGGACGAAGCGCGCGAGCTGGCGGCGGTCGTCAGCAAGGTCAGCCAGTTCCTCAGCCGTGCCGGCGTGATCAAGGCTGCGGACGGCGCGTCCAACACGATTGTCGTGACGGACACCAAGGAAGCCCAGGACCGAATTGGCGAATTTCTCGACGCCGAGAATCGTCAGATGACCCGCCGCGTGCGCCTAGTCTTCGAAGAAATCACGGTGCAGAGCGACCGGATCAATCAGGGAAGCGTGGATTGGAGCATCCTGTTCAACAGCCTGGGGCGCCAAAACACGGCCTCCGCAATCGGTGTCGCGCCGATGCTGGACGCGGCCAAGGCCGCCGGAAGCGTGGGCGCTAGAGTGGGAAGCGGTCCCTTCGCGGGCACCAACCTTGCACTGTCAGCGCTCTCGCAGCTGGGCTCGATCATCGACCACAAGAGCATCCCGCTCTTGATGCAGAATCGCCGCCCGGGCAAGTACGACACGCGCCGCTCCTTCGACTACATCAAGGACCTGCAGCAGACGCAAAGCACGTCGGACAACTCGGCCCCCACCGTCACCGTCACGCAGGACAACAAGACTGTCGGCACCTTCCTCACCGTCGTGCCAGATGCGCAGGACGACGGCCAAGTGCTCCTGACGATTGCCTACGACGACACCCGGCTCATCGAAATGAAAAAGGAGCCGGTCGGCTCCCGCGATGATCAGTCGTTCGTCCAGCAAACCGACATCGGCGGCCAGGGACGAGTGCAGCAGGTGATGGTGCGTCCCGGCGAGCAAGTGGTGATCGGCGGCTACCAGCAGTCGGCAGACACCTCTACCAGGCGGCGTCTGGACGACAAGGCACCGATGCTCGCCGGCGGCTCCGACGCTTCGCAAGAGAAGCAGATGCTCACGGTCGTTCTGGTCACGGCCATTCCCGAAGAAGGATTCTGACGTGGCACGACGTGAGAAGACCCCGCGGCGGCTGAGTTACCGGCTCGTCGCCATCCCCGGCACATCGAATCAGCTTGTCTTCGGAGTTCGATGGCAGACGGTCCTCGGCGAGGATCCGCAAAAAGAAGCGCTGCGGCTGGCACGCAAGGTGAAGGCCACGCACTTTGTCCACAGCGATGCCCGCAGCCCTTCCGTCGGGCTTCTCATCGCAAAAGGCAAGGAGCGTCGCGCAAAGACGCGCGCCAGCCTATTCTCGGCGGCCTCCGCGTTCGCACAGATGCACCGTCACGGCACCCACATCGTGGCGCTCAATCTGCCCGACAAATCCGTATGGATTGCCGTCATTGTTGCTGGTGTGGTCCAGACGGGCGGAGACGCGGTCTTTGCAGATCTGCAGGCGGCACAGCGCGCGCTCGATGAGGCGCTGGCGCGCTACGGCGAGGCGCAGGTGCACGGGGACCACCGCACGCAGTCACGGCCGTTCTCCCTGCAACAGCTAGCAGCTCACACCAACCAGCAGTCGTCCCTGCGCCGAGCCGGCTTCAGTCTCGCGATGGTCTCGCCGTTCTGGTGGACCCTCCTGGGCCTATTTCTGGTGTACGAGGCCTGGGACATCGGCATGAGTTACTGGGAGGAGCGGCAAGCGCGAATTGCACAGGAGATGCTGGCCGCGCAGCCCGAAGTTGACCCTGCAACGTTGTGGAAAAAGGCAATCGCTGCGTGGGCAAAGACCGCTCGAACGCTAGGAGAGCCGGGTCTAGCCCCGCTGCTGCAACAACTGGAGGATGTGCCCACCGCGCCCGGCCGCTGGAGGCTTGTCGAGGTGGACTGCCGACCGCCGGTGCGCAGTTGCGTCGCTAAATACCAACGAACGCGGCTTGCGGACAATCGCACCCTGCGCACGGCCCTACCGCCCACTTGGAAGATCGAGCATGTTGATCTGGAGACCGCAAACGCCTCCTGGACCATCCCTGCGGGGTTGGCGCCTCAGCCGGTGCTGCTGGCGGAACTTCCCGACGCAAAGGCGATGCGGCAGGTTTGGGAGCCGTCCTGGCAGGCACTGCGCCCAGCGCTGCAGGACCTGTCGCTGTCTGCGCCGGGACAAGTGCCGATTACGGTACCGAACGTCAAGCTTGCCAACGGGTTGGAACAACCCGTAATCCGGCCCAAGGAGATTAAGCTTCCGGCAACGCGCGCGCTCGTCATCAACGCGCCGCTGCGCTCCCTGTACGGCTTGGCGCTTCCGCGTACCTCAGAAGTCACGCAGTTGCAGATGCGCTTTACGCCGGACACCACTCCGGGACTCACGACGAGCGCCTTCGTCACAACGCTCAAAGGAACCATCTATGTTGAATCGCCCTGAACGCAAGCGGCAAGGCTGGCTCGTGTTTGCCGCCGCCGGCGCCACCGTCGCCCTCGCCGTCCCTCTTTCGGTGTCGGCACAGGTCGGGGTGGTCGGCGCCGGCGTCGATGTCGCCAGCCTGAGCCAGCTTGTTCCCCAAACCGTTCAAGAACTGCTTGAGCTCGATGCCCAGCGCGCACTCGATGAGGAGAATCGCAAGGCGCAAACCGTAAAAGGCGGAGGCGCGCAGCTTGCCGCTTCCGGCCCACCTGCTGCCCAGGCCGCCAAACCCGATCCTGACGCAACGCCCGTTGTCGCGCCGCCACGGCTTCTCGCCATCACAGGCGTCGGAAAGCAGCTGACGGTGATGATCGACCAGGCGGGCCGGCGGGCGCATTACCGCAGCGGCTACGCCGAGCCTGTCGCCGGCGTCGACCTCGGACTGCGCCTGCAGGCCGTATCTCAACCGTGCGCCAGCTTCGTTGACCAGTCCCAGGATGTCGTCACCTTTTGCCTAAATCGAGGAACACCATGATCTCAAGCCTCATTCAGTTGGTGCGGCGGCTCAAGCGCACGGTGCATGTCAGCCTGCGCGAACAAGAGGAAATGCCGGTGCTGGACATGCACGCATCGACTCCTGCAGTGTCCACCGGTGACGCCTACCAGCACATCGATTCGTTCGAAGACATTACGCAAATGCAGCCGGCGTTCAGGACGCTCAAGGT
>DALZRX010000005.1:0-36087 GCA_032015805.1 Achromobacter sp. | reverse complement strand
CGTGGCCCGCCAAGGCGGCGCTTGGACGCTGGACACCGGCGACGGCGCGCGGCCCTTCCTGTGGCGCTCGCACGCCAGCGCCAACCCCAACCTGGCCTACGGCCTGCGCATCACCCTGCAAGGCCATGAAAGCGCCGGCACCGTCGTTCTGCACGGCGACCGCGCCTACGTCTTCCGCGAAGACGGTTCGCACGTCCTGGAGCTGTACGACGCGCTGACGCACTCGCAGGACACGCAGGGCGAGCACGGCGCCGGCCTCGCCGCCCCCATGCCCGGCAAGATCATCTCGATCTCCGTCAAGGCAGGCGACAAGGTCGAAAAGGGCCAGCCGCTGCTCGTCATGGAAGCCATGAAAATGGAACACACCATCTCCGCCACCGCGGACGGCACGGTGGGCGAAGTGTTCTATGGCGTAGGGGATCAGGTAACCGAGGGCGCGGAGCTCGTGTCGATCGAATAACGACGGCTCGCGCATGCCTGACGGCTTCCGGCGGTTTCGCCGGGAGCCGTTTTGTTTTGGGCGGGCTGCGACCGCAGTCTCGAATCTGCGCCCCAGGAGCGATACGCAACTGGCAACTCAGATGACCTGTCCGGCCGCGCGCTGGCGTCCCTCGTCCCGGTTTAGCTGTCCGTCAGCGCCCCGCGCCTAGAATCGGCTCTTCCCCCCGCACCACGCCCACCATGTCCGCCGCCGACGCGCCCAGTCCGCTTTCCAGCCCGCCGTTCCTGCATTTCCTCTGCGGACGCGTCGCCGCGTCGCTGGCCTTCCAGATTGTCTCCGTTGCGGTGGGCTGGCAGATCTACGCGCTGTCTGGCAGCGCGCTCGACCTGGGCCTCATCGGCCTCGCCCAGTTCCTGCCCATGGCCGCGCTGACGCTCGTCGTCGGCCACGTCGCCGACCGCTACGACCGCCGCAAGATCGTCGCCATCTGCATGGCGCTCGAAGCATTGGCCACGCTGGTGCTCGCCATTGCCGCGCTGCACGGCGTCGGCGGCAAGACGCTCATCTACGCCACCATCATCATCATGAGCTCGGCCCGCGCCTTCGAGGCGCCGACGCTCTCCACACTGATCCCCGCCGTCGTCCCCCGCGAGTGGCTGCCGCGCGCCACCGCGCTGTCCTCATCCGGCGGCCAAATCGCGCAGATCGCCGGCCCCGCGCTCGGCGGCGTCGGCTACAGCCTGGGGGCAGGGTGGATCTACTGCGTCGCCGCAGCGCTCTACCTGACCGCCTTCATCGCCATCGCCACCCTCGTCATCGAGCGCGCCCCCCCGCGCAAGGAACCCACGACCTGGCGCACGCTGTTCGGCGGCATCACCTTCATCTTCCAGCGGCGGTTGCTGCTGGGGACGTTGTCGCTGGATCTCTTTGCGGTGTTGCTGGGCGGGGCGACTGCGCTGCTGCCGATCTTTGCCAAGGACATTCTCAATGCTGGGCCTTGGGCGCTCGGTGCTTTGCGTGCGGCGCCCGCTTGCGGTGCGGCGCTGATGTCGCTGACGCTGGCACGTTTGAGCTTGGGTGAGAACGTCGGCCGGCTGCTGTTCGGTTCGCTGATTGTGTTCGGTCTGGCGACCACGGTGTTTGGGCTGTCCACCTCGATTCCGGTATCAATTGCCGCGCTGGTCGTGCTGGGTGCAGCGGACGCGGTCAGCGTTGTCGTGCGGTCATCGTTGGTGCAGTTGAATACGCCTGATCACATGCTGGGTCGGGTCAGCGCCGTGAACACCTTGTTCATCGGCGCGTCGAACCAGCTTGGGGAATTTGAGTCGGGGCTCACCGCGCAGTTGTTTGGCGCGGTACCCGCCGTGGTCATCGGCGGGATTGGGACGATTGCCGTGGCGGGGCTGTGGATGCGGTGGTTTCCGGAGTTGAGAAGGCTGCGGACGTTGAATGGGAATGAGGTGGCGCAGAGTTGAGGGTTGCGGCGGTGCTCGGCACAGGCCGACCGCGCCGCCACACAAGGTCGTCAGGCTTGTGCACGCGAGCGTACTGGCCTTGTGCAGCCTGCTTCACGCTACGCAGCAGAGCGGCCTCAAATTCAGCAATCTCGGGATCAGGTTTTGGGGCCATCAAAGCACTGCTACCTGCGACCTCGACTGCCCCCGGTTGAGCAGCTTTTGTCCTTTCACTAACCAATCTCTCTTCCTGTTCAAACTTGGCGGTTCGAACTGCGTTTTTACGAACACTCCGTTGCTCGAATGAGATCAACGCTGCTCGCTAGGAGATGCATTGTGACGACGCTGATCCGGCCATCCCACTTGCGGAAGCCGCAATCAGACGAAGAGAAGCACATCGGGTCTCTTCGCCACAATGACAACGTCCGATTAAATGCGCGAATCTTCGGCAGAACACTTAACGTCTCAGGCGGCTGAGGCTGCACCTGGTGTGGCGCGTATCGCGCATCACAAGGCGCGATTTCCAATCCAAGCGGAAAAGCGCAACAGGTAGCCATCTGGGTCGCTACGATTTAACTTCCATCGTCTCTCCTTTTTGTTGGTGCCATGGTATCGCCGTTGATCCCGATAGACCACGGAAGCCCTCGATTGCAGATCAACGTGTAGCAGTCCAAAACCTCCGTGCCGACCTGCGCTTCGTCATCGTGCTGCGCGACGCACTGACCCGTCACGTCAAGACGCGGCACGCTCACTCTTTGGCTAGAAGAAATCGCTCGGGAACTGCGATAGATACCGACGAAGGCCAGTATTCATAGTCGACGAACGTATAGCATTACATCTCGGTCGTAGTGATGCGCTTCGCACTCGAAGTTAAATCCAGACCTTTCCAGGAGTCGCTGCGATCGGAAGTTAGCCGGCCAGACGACAGCGACCAACTCTTCCAGAAGCAGATGGCTTTTCGCATAGCGGCAGACTTCCCGAAGCGCGTCCAACGCCAGCCCCTTGCCCCAGTGCGAGCGTGCCAATCGGTACGCCACCTGTATGCGCGCGCTATCGGCCAGCGGCGTCAGGCTTATCCAGCCTGCCGTGCTGCCGGCACATGTGATTGCCCAATGACCTAGCTTTCCTTGGTCTTCCGCAATATATGCAAGCAGCGTCTCGCGGCGTTCTGCAGTCGGCGGGATCAATCCCGTACTGTGCTGCATCACTTCGGCGTCCGCTTCCAGCGCCAAAATAACGTCCACGTCAATTGCGTCCAGTCTCCGCAATCTCATTTGTGAAGTCCCCGTGCTCACAATTTTGCGCAGGATGGCGCGGGCCGACGCAAATCAGACCGCCGCCAATACCGGCTACCTTGGCATCGGGCCTCTTACTGGCGCCCCCTCCCTACTTCTTCATATCAAACCGATTCGGCGCCCCAGCCGCCGGATCGAAGTAGTACTTCGGTTCCACATAGACCAGATCCTGCAGCGCGGCCTCCAGCTTCGGCAACTTGAAACTGCCCGCAGAGCGCGCCTTCCGAAAATCCTCAAGGCTTGCGGGCAGACGCTCCAGCGTCATCGAATCCACCAAGCACACCCATTCCCGCGCCAACACCCCGCACGAATCATTGGCGATGGCAGGCTGGTCATCCGGCAACTTGAACCCATCCATCAGTACCACATCACCCGCCTTCAGCGTGATCGTGGCCAAGGGCGTAAAGATCAGCTCGATGTCCACGCCGGCGACCGGCAACATCTCTGCCTCGCGATTGTGGAATGCGCGTCTGGCCCCCTCCACCCAGCGATACTCCCGAGCTGCCTCATTGCAGCCTTCCCCGAAGCGCAACGTCACCTCGCAGCCTGAGCCCAACCCATCCTCGCTGGGCGAAAGCGGCGTCCAGGGGCCTTCCTTCTTGAAGTCGATATCCGCCGTCTCGGTCAGCGTCGCCATGCCGAGGTCCTTCTGATAATCCATCGACTTCGCGCGCGCGTCCGAGTCCGGCAACGCCGTGCGCGGCTGGTGATAGGTGATGCGATTGAGCCGGTATTCTCCGGGCCACACCGGAATCACCTGATACGCGAGCGCGTCGTGCGTCGTCTGAAACAGCGGACCCGTATCGGAGAAGTCAAACTTGTGTCTGCCTTGCCCCACGGTCATCGCGAAGCCCTTTTCGGTCTTATGCTGCCAATGCAGGAGCGTGCTGTGCTGGCGGGTAAATTGATCCCGCGTGGCCGCATCATCGAAGTTGCGCGGCGGCTGCGCATCGAAATTGACGGTCGGGATCACCACAATTGCCATGTCCTTGCGGGCTTCGTCGAACAGCTTGTCGGTGGTCCCGAGATGCCGGTCCCGCATGGCTGCAGCGTCGGCCGCGAGCTTTCCATCGTTTGTCGACTGTGCCCAGGCAGCGGCCGGGGCGAACAGGGCAGACACGCATACAAGGGCAAGCACGCGGCGAGACAGCGTCATCGTTCTTCGTTCCTCTATGGGTTCAGATGTGGAGCAAATCGCGCCTGGCACCTGTCCCGCTGAACGTGCGAGCGGGAGTGTGGCGATGGCGCCAGGGCATGATATCGCAGCGACCCCTCACGGAAGGCGCCAGGCCACATCCGCTTCTGCTTTCGGTTCTTGGCCCCGCCCCGCAAGCGCCGGTGCCACCGCACAGAGTAGACTGGCAGCCTCTCTCAACATTCCGAGTCCACCTCCATGCTCGTAAAAGCCCTGCGTGTCGGCCTGGGTCAAATCATTGTCCTGGGCGATGCGCTGACCCGTCCGCGTCCGCAGAAACGCTCGCCGCAAGGCCAGGCCGCCGTCAATGCCGACGCGGCCTCGCTTTCGCTTTATCAATTTCAGGCCTGCCCGTTCTGCGTCAAGACGCGGCGCGCCATGCATCGTCTCAACGTGCCGGTCACGTTGAAGGACGCCAAGAATGACCCCGAAGCGCGCGCCGCGTTGCAGACGGGCGGCGGCAAGGTGAAGGTGCCTTGTTTGCGCATCGAAGAAGCAGGCGGCACGCGCTGGATGTACGAGTCCAACGACATCATCGCGTATCTGGAAAAGCGGTTTGCCAACGTCGCCTGATCGGGCTGCCTGAACATGACGCCCGCCGTGATCCGCACGACGCTCACGCTGTGCGCCGCCAGCGTGCTGGCCGGCTGCGAACCCTCGCTGCCGCCACCTCCGGCCGGGTCCAAGCTCTCCGCCGAAACCATCGCCACGCGCGAGGCGCCGCCCGAACACCAGTTCAAAGGCGTGCTGGCGGGCAAACCGATTCACCTGCTTGCCCACAACTGCAAGGTGTATCGGGTCGATCCCGCCGAAGGGGAGAACGTAAGCTGGACGCTGGTGCTGGAAGGCGATTTCTATCCGCTGCCGACATCATGCTTGAGTCAATCGCTTACGCAAGAGAAGGGCGGCGTGACGGCGTTCATCGGGCGGCAGGCGTTAGGCGCGGGAGGGTGCTGCACAGGCACGCCGGAGTATCGGACGAAGGATGGGGTGACGTGGAAGCCGAACTGAAACCGGATCAATTGTCGTCAGTCGGCCATTCCTCCATCAAGATGGGCACCGCAAGGTTGCAGGAATGGATCCCCATGACGGTCGTCAACTGAATCGCTTCCAGAATTTCGGCGCGGGTCGCGCCATGCGCAATCGCATTGCGCATGTGCCGCCGCACACCCGGTCCATACAAGTGGGTGGTCGCGGCGTTGATCGCTATCAGGATCAGTTCTTTGTATTTCTGCGGCAAGGGCCCGTTACGTTGCGGGACGCTTCTGAACGCAAGATAGGCCTCCATAAACTGGGGATCCAACTCTCGTAACTGATCCCACAAGGGATTCCAATCACCCTTGGCAATGTGCTCGTCACAAAGCGGTGTGTTGTCAGGTTTCAATCTTGTCTCCTCAATGACGTGAAGCGTCCGTCAGCATGAAATCGGCCGCCCGTTCTCCAATCATCATCGCCGCCGCATTCGTATTGGATGATGCAATCGTCGGCATCACTGAAATATCGGCCACGCGCAGTCCGGCAATGCCGTGCACCTGCAAGCGGGAATTCACCACGGATTGATCGGGTTTCCCCATACGACAAGTGCCGACGGTATGCCAGGCGGTTTGCCCCGATTCCTTGATGTAATCGAGCAGGCCCTCGTCCGTCTCGACGGACAAGCTTGGACGCTCTTCTGAAACGATGACTTCACGCATGGCGGGCTGGTCCGCGACTTTTCGAATCAGTCGCAGCAGATCGATCGCGCATTGCCTGTCTTGTTCATGCTGAAGGTAGTTTGGCTGGATGGCGGGCGCGACCTTCGGGTCGGCCGACACGCAATGCACGTACCCGCGAGAGCGCGGATACAGCATGAATCCTCCAATCGAGAACCCGGAAAACTTGTCGATCCCTCCGACGCCTGAGCGCGAGTAACGATCCTTGCCGCTGATGTGATAAATGCGGACCATCACATTTGGGTGCGGTAATTCCGGTGTCGTTCGGGTGATCGCATGAGCCGTCGACGACGTTCCTGCCATCAGCCCCTTGCGCGTCAGAACGTACTGCAGACCCGCCTTCATGCGATAGAACGGACTACGCATGATGTCGTTGATGGTTTCAGGAATGGAGGTGCGATAGGTGCAACGCACCTGCAAGTGGTCGCTCATGTTTTCGCCCACGGCGGGTGTGTGGCGCACCACTGGAATACCCAGGTCTTTCAGACGATCTTGGTCTCCAATGCCGGAAAGCTCCAGCAGTTGGGGCGACTGGACCGCACCGGCGCTCAGTACCACTTCCACTGCTGCATTCGCGATCAGTCGTCGACCTTCGTGCTCGTATTCGACCCCGGTGCAGCGTCCGCCCTCCACAATGACCCGACGCACGAATGCGTTGGTGCGGACCGACAGATTCTTACGGTTCCGGGCCGGCTTCAGATAAGCCACGGCTGACGTCTGGCGCCGGCCGTTTCGTGCGTTTTGCTCGAGGTATCGAACGCCTTCATACGGACCGCCGTTGTAGTCCGGCGTGCGTTTGATGCCGGCTTGCAGGCATCCGTCCACAAAGGCATCGGAGATCGTGTCAGGGTCGCGAACGCCACGGTCGGTTATCCACACCGGGCCGTCTTTTCCCCGCAAGGCGTTCTCGCCATACGGATAGGTTTCCATCTTGGCGAAGTAGGGCTGGATATCAGCAAAGCGCCAGTGCTCCACGCCCAACTGGCTCCAACTGTCGTACTCCGCCGGATCGCCCCAGACGTAGGCCATGCCATTGAGCGCGCTGGAGCCCCCGAGTACCCGGCCTCGGGGCCAATACACCTGTTGACCCGCCATGCCAGGCTGCGGCTCGGTGCGAAAAGGCCAGGCGTATTTCTCATTGGTCAGCAGCTTGCCGACACCCAACGGGATATGAATCCACATATTGGCGTCTTCGCCGCCGCCTTCCAGCAGCAGTACGCGGTAGCGCCCGGATGCGGAGAGCCGATTGGCCAGGACGCACCCCGCAGAGCCTGCTCCGACAATGACAAAATCGAACGTTTCTGCAGCCATTGCTACTTTCCAGCCCGGTTCTTGAAGGAGTCCCGGCGAAAACTGTAGAGCGCGTTCGGATCGACCTTCACATCGACCACGGCCGGCTGACCGCAACGGATCGCTTCCTCTATCGTCTGAGCAAGACTGTTGGCAGAATCGACACGGAACCCTTTGGCGCCCCACAATTCAGCCAGCTTGTCGAAAGGGGGATTACGGACATCGGCGCCGATATAGCGTTCGCCAAAGAAGTCTCGCTGATAGGCTTTTTCGGCGCCCCAACATCCGTTGTTCATCACGATGCAGACGGTGTTGATGCCGTGTTCGACCGCGGTGCCGAGTTCGCTGCAGGCCATCCCAAAGCCGCCATCGCCCATCAGGCTGACAATCGTGCGAGAGGGATCGCCCAGCTTGGCGCCCAATCCGCAGGCATACGAGAAGCCCACCAGCCCAAAATCCAGGGGGGTCAGCAGCGAAGGGGTCTGCACATAACGCAACTGGTCCGTGGCCTGCAGGCAAAGGGTGCCTGCGTCCATCGTGTACAACGCATCGTCGGGCATGACCTCCCGCAACGCGCGGTACAGGAAGCCTGGTTGGATGGGATCACTTGCGCTGCCGGCCGCCGCATCACGGGATGCAAGCAGCGCGGTTCGCTGCTCGACGAAGGCGCGCATCCACTCTCGCGCTGCCGCCGCAGGCTGATGACCGCTGAGTGCTGCCAGCAGGTCATTCGTGACGCAACCGGCATCACCCAGAATGCCGACCGCGACCGGAAAGAAGCGTCCAATTGCCGTGGGTTCCACTTCAATCTGGATGATGTGTGCTTCCGGGTTCAGCGCATCGGCCTGATAGAAAGTGGAGTTGAAGCCCAGTCGTGTCCCGACCGCCAGAATGACATCGGCGCGCTTGACGAGATCCGTTGCGACAGGATTGCCTCGCGGTCCCATCTGTCCTGCATAAACGGTTTCCTTGCACGACACGGCATCGCCGTGTCCCGGCGACATCGTCACCGGGGCATTCAGCAGTTCCGCCAATCGCACCACGTCCTTGCCGTGACGGCCCGCCTTGACGCCGCCACCGGCAATGATGACCGGCCGTTGCGCCTGCCGCAGCAGATGCGCGGCCTGTTCAATCAAAGCCTGCGGCCCCGTGAATGCCTGCGGGACGAACACTTTGCCGCGCGCGGGGAAATCGGGCGCCTCGAACGTGTTGGCAAGCAGATCACGGGGCAGGTTCAAGAGCACCGGTCCCTGACGAGGAGACAACGCCGCGCGATGCGCTTCTCCGATCATTTCCGGGATTCGGGAAGTTTGCGTCAACGTGTAGGTTTTCTTGGTCACCGGCTTGAACAGCGAGTGCTGATCCACCTCTTGGAACGCATCCCTTTGCGCATGCGCCGACGACAGCAGGCCCGTCAGCGCGATGACCGGCGAGTAAGCCGCCTGCGCCTGTGCCAAACCCGTTACCAGATTGGTCGCGCCTGGCCCGTTCTGGCCGGCCAAAAACACGCCCGCTTTGCCCGTCATGCGCGCATAGCCATCAGCCATGTGCACACCCGTGCGCTCATCCCGCACGCCTACAAAGCGCACATCTTTCGCACCATGCAGGCCATCGAATACTTCCATCCCCGCCGAGCCTATCAAGCCCAAAACACATTCAGTGCCTTGCTCGCGCAGAGCTTCGACCACCGCCTGGCCGCCCGTCAAAGTCGTCATTCCGGTTCCCTTTCAAAAATCATTTGGGGGTGTTCAAGATCTTTCTGTACTTGGAAATCTCAGATGCGATGTACGCGTCGAACTCTTGCAATGTCTTGGACCTGGACGTCAGCCCCTGACCTTCGAGCCACTGACGGATCTCGGGATCCTTGTTGATCTCTGCAAGATGCGTGGCCAGCGTTTGCTTGACGGAGGGATCGGTTTTCGCATTCATGATCACGCCATACCAGATGCCGTAATCAAAACCAGGCGAGACGCTTTCATCCAGGGTCGGGACGTCAGGCGCCAATGAAGACCGCTCTTTGCCGGTAATTGCCAAGGCCTGCAACTTGCCGTCGCGTACGTACGGCAGCGCTTGCGCAATACCAGGGAAAGACGTGTCGACCCGGCCAGCGACGACTTCCATCATTCCTTCATGCACGGCCTTGTACGGAATGTGTTCCAGCGGTGCGCCGGATTCGCTGCTGAAGTAGCGTCCGGCCATGTCGGTGGCCGAATTGATCCCTGCCGACCCGTAGCTGAAGGGTGCGGATCGCTTTTTGGCCTTGTCTACAAAGTCCTGGATCGATTTGAACTTCGCGTCGGGATTCACCACCATCAGGATTGGCGTGTCGGCCAATAGCGCCACGCCGGACAGATCCTTCAAGGTGTCGAAGGGCATGTCCTTGAACACAGACGGGTTCACCGCATAAGACGATGAGACGAACAGCATCGTGTTCTGCTTGGGGTCTTCTGCCAGCAGCCGCTGAGTACCCACCATGCCGCCCGCGCCCGGCCGATTCTCGACGACGATAGGCCGCCCCAACTTCGGGGACAGTTTTTCGGCGTACTTGCGCGCAATGTTGTCGATCATCGCGCCGGCACTGAAGGGCACGATGATTTTCAGTGTGCCGTTGCCGGGCACTTCTGCCCGGGTGCCCAACGGCGTCATGGCCAGAGCCGCGAGCGTTAGCACGATGGCGCTGGCGTTTTTGCCTGTTTTTTTCATGTCTCCTCCCCTTGTGGACCGATAAGGAAAGGTCATTCTATAAGCACAATGTTCAAATGTCGACATTTGAGCATTTGTTTTTTCTACTGAAATGGGCCGTCCTATAGCCCTTACTGCTCTTCGAAAGTCTTCAACGCCGCATCGCGATTCTGGATGGCCAACCGGTAGTGCAGCTGGCTGGCAGCTTCGGCGTCATGGCGAGTGATGGCGTCGACGAGTTCGGTCCACGTCGCCAAGGAACGCCTGCGCCGTTCTTCTGCCACTAGCCCCATCCGAACGTAGCGACCAATACGCAAGGCCAAATCGTCGACATAACCCACCAACGTCGGGTTATCGGACATTTCAGCGATCAACGCGATCAGGCGCGCGCTCTGTTCCACATACTTATCGGTGTTCAGAACCGTCGAAGCCAGCTTTTCCAATAGCGCGTTCAGCTGCTTCGCCTTGACGTCATCGCACTGTTCCGCAGCCAGCCGGGAACACGTCGCCAGCAGCGAGGCACGAATCGCGAATAGATCGTGCAGCTCTTTGGAAGACAACTGCGTTACGCGCGCGCCTTTTTGCGGAAGGATGTTCACCATCCCCCGCATTTCAAGCAACCGCAAGGCCTCGCGGATACTGGCCCGGCTGACGCCGAAGCCTTCTGCGAGCTCGTTTTCGCGAAAACGATGACCCGGCCCGAAGTCGCCTTTGGCAATGGCCGTGGCCAATTGACTTGCGATCTGGAGGGGCAACGTCTTGAGCAGGCTGTGAGCGTCGAGCATCGCGTAGGAAAGTTGTGAAACGACCGGATATTGTATCGTTCGACACCCCCGAGGTGCTGTCGGTGGGAACGGCCGTGCTGCCAAACTTGCTGGCACTTCCACGACCGTCTCTTCAGACACGATCGCGCGTCCGCGCATCGCGTCGCCCCCAGAAACTGCACGCCGCCACAGGTCAACCATCCGCCGTCTCGTTCAATCCTGCGGAAGATGCTCGGCCGGCGTTACACGACCCCGCGTCACCGATTCCAGCACGCCATCCCGCCGAATCCAGCCATGAAACAACGCCGCGGCCAGATGCAGCAGCACCGTCGCGAACAGCAGGAAGGCTAGATAGCGATGCGCGCCCCGCAGCCAAATGAACAACGCCGCATCGGCAGGTGCAATGGGCGGCAACTGCCAACCGCCTGCCACGACCGGATAACCGCCCGCCGACAGCATCGCCCAGCCGATCAGCGGCATTGCGAACATCAGCACGTACAGCAGGACGTGAGAGGCCAGCGCCGCATGACGTTGCCAGGCCGGCAGATCAGCGGGCAAGGCGGGCGCGCCCTTGAACACGCGCCTGGCCAGCCGTATGCACACCAGCGCCAGCAGGGCGACGCCCAATGGTTTATGGATCTGCACCAGCCATTGATGCCGCTCGGACACCGAGGCCACCATGCCTACGCCGATGAACAGCATCGCAATAATGCCGGCCGCCATCGACCAATGCAGCACGCGTGCAAAGAGACTGAACGTGGCGGGCAGACGGCGGATTTGATTGGACGGCATATTCATCGGGCGCGCTCCGGTTGAGTCGATGGGGATGGCGCAGCCGCGCCTTTAGGCGGCCCCTCGCCGGTACGGCGTTCATAAGATGCCGCGTAGGCCGCGGAACGCGCCGCCAGCAGCGGATCGTCCGAAATGGCGATTCCTGTCGGCAACACGGTCGGGTCGTAGTTCACGTCGCGGCACGGGCCATCGCTTTGCGGTGCGCTGCTCGTGATCACCACCGTGCCCGCGTCCACGGTCGGACGGTCCGCCGGCCACTGGCGGGTCGCGTCGTTCGTGGGGTCGCCAGGCTGCCCCAGCGTCAACACCAGACGCCAGCGCAACGGCCCTTGGGTCAGACGCTGTTGCAGGTCCGATTGCAGGTAATCCGCATCATGTCCCGGCTGCGCCGCCGGGGCCGCTGCCGCATCCAACGGTACCAACTGCCAGCGCACCGGCTGCCGCGCGCCTTTCGCATCGATCAGGTAGAACGCATTCAAGCCGTAATAGCTTTCCGTCGCGTAGCTGGCCGAAGGCTTGGCGGTCTTGACCCATGCCAGGAACGCCGCCGCTTCCGGATGCGCCCCGAAGAACGCCTGCATGCGCTTCGGATCGGGCTTGCCCGTCTTGGGATCGGGGCGGGCGGCTAGCTGCTGATCGTAGAACGCCTGAGGCGTCGCCAGCGGAAACACCGGCATGCTGTTCATTCCGGTGCGCCACTGTTCGCCGTTGGCCGACGTGAACATCAAGGCAAAGCTGCGGATCGGCACGCTGGAATCCGGCGCGTAAGGATTGCCGCCAGGCAACGCCAGCCGTCCCACCACCGGCGTGCTGCCCGGCGCGAACACCGTGGCGGTCGACAAGTCGTGCGCCGCGCCGCTGCTTTCAAAGCGGCCGATCACACAGACGCCTTTGGCGTGATTGCGGCGGAAGCCCTCGTGGACGCCGCTGTTGGCTTCCAGGGCGTTCACGACCCGGTCCGGCGTCAGCCGTTGCGGATCCAGCCAGCCGCCCACGTACGCAAAGGCGGCGCCCGAGAACAGCACGATGGCGCCGATTGCAGCCAGGCGCAGGGCGGTTTGCCGGGCATCCAGAGGGCGGGGATTGAATGGCGGCCTGTCGGAAGGCCGGCGGTTGCGGTCAGGTCCCTGTTGCATAAGGCTCCTTGCCCATGGGGCGATGAAATACCCCTGTAAGACGCCGGGCAAAAAAAGTTATTCCGCCCCGGAATAAACCCGTCCGGGCGGCGTCTTACTGGATTGCCCTGTAAGCTGGGACACCACGGGTGCAGGTCTGTACAGGAACCCCGACATGATTCAACCGGTACGCTTGCCGACAGAAGGCCCGGACATTCCCGACGAAGACGCGATTCACGCGGACGAACTGTCCGACGCCGTGCTGCGCCTGCTGTTGCCACGCCTGCGGCGGTTCGCCCTGCGCCTCACGCGCGATCCGGTATCTGCCGACGACCTGGTGCAGTCCACCCTGGAAAGGGCGCTGACGCGCTGGCGCGGCCGGCGTCCGCAGGGCGACGTTCGAGCCTGGCTGTTCACCATCCTGTATCGGCAATTTCTCGATTCCCAGCGCCGCTCGCGCCGCTACGCGCGACTACTTTCCTGGTTCGCCGGGTCCGACGCGGCCGCTCCGTCGGTAGAGCGCGAGGTGATAGCCCGATCCTCGCTGGATATCTTTGAACGCCTGCCCGAGGCTCAGCGCACGCTGCTGTGGCTCGTCAGCGTGGAAGGCATGAGCTACAAGGCCGTCGCCGATGTTTTAGACGTGCCGTTGGGCACCGTCATGTCGCGCCTGTCCCGCGCGCGCAGCGCACTGCGTGACCTGCATGAGGGCCAGGTTGGCGAGGCCCGCCTGAGGATATTGAAATGAATAAACGCTCAATCGATGATCTGACGCGCAACGCGTATGTGGACGGACAGCTCGATCCGTCGCAATTGCAGGAGCTGCAGGCGTATCTGCGCGCGCATCCCGACGAGGCGCAGGAACTGGATGCGTGGCGCCGTGACGCGCAACGGCTGCGTGAAGGTGCCAGCGGGGATAGTCTGCCGGGTAACCCTGCATTGGATCCTGCTGCGGTCCGTGCGGGGCTGCGCACCCGCACAAGGCGCCGTATGGCGATGGCGGCCAGTCTGGTTGTGGGATTGGCGGTTGGCGGTGTCACCGGATGGAGTGCTCACGATACGGCCTTGGCAAACCGGGTGCTGCCGATGCAGGACGCGATGCAGGCTTATCGGCTGTTTGCGTCTGCGGATGCGCCGCAGCCGGATGTGCGTGCCGAGGTTGGTGAATTGCAGGGTTGGCTGGATGAGTACTTTGCTCATGCCGAGCGGTTGCCTAATCTGAGCGATATCGGGTATAGGCCCGTTGCTGCGCGTCTATTGGCTACTGATCAAGGGCCGGCGGCGCTTGTCATCTATGAGAATGCGGGGCAGCGCGCTACGTTCTATATTCGGCCGCCGGGGCCGGGTGGACAGTTTCTGGCGCAAGGGAGCCGGACGGATGGCGAGCTGCTGGCACGGTATTGGTCGGGGCAGGGGTACAACTATGCGTTGGTGACGGCGGGGGATGGGCGCGGTCAGACAATGCCAGTGGGCGAGTCATGACGCCTGGGTTTTGAAGGCCTTCGGGACAAGTACGTATTCGTCTAAATCGAACAGCTCGGGCCTGTCGCACATCGCGGCAGGCCCGAACCGCTTTTGCGCTTATTGAATCGACGTCGGCGCGTCGTGCATGGTGTCACCGCAATCGGCGACCTGCGCATGGGTCCGCGCCGATTCCAGCATGGCGTCGGTCATGGCTCCCATGTGGTCACACAGGCCTTCCACGCCGCCCATCAAAGCGGACACGGTCCATGCGTCCAAAGGCTGGCCGCCTGTCGCGTCAGGCTCGGAGGCGCTGTTGCCGACGAGACGGGCGATTGACGCGATGGCGTATCGGGCGCGGTCGATGTTGTAGAGATGGGAGAGGGGGACCAAGCCGTGTTCAGGGTTGGTGTCGACTGACCAGGGGTTTTGGGTGAGGGGGTGGGATTGCATGAGTTTCCTCCGACGATGTGGAAATCCCGCTGCCCCACTTCCAAATGGGGCGGGCGGGCACAGGACAAGGTTGGAAGACCGGATCGTCGGAACCGGCGTGCGACTAGCGCACCCCTGCCAAGGCCCGCCCATTGGGCGTGCGAAGGCGTGCTGACCTGATAGTCAACACCGACGAAATTACCGGCTTCCACACCGGGCTACCGTTGATGGCGGTAGACGGGAAGTATACGGCGTCAAAGACCGTCTTATAGGCAAAAGGAGATAAATCGGCGACGGGGTCTGCGGGACTCTTCCAAATCTAACTTTGCTGCCAACACAAGCCGCAGATTGGAGGAATTGAGCCGAAGTTCCGCGCAGCCACCAATATTCTGCTCGGGGGGCATGGGCTGGATGTTATTAGTGATTCCCGGCTTTCGCCCCTAAAACGTGCGCTTTTGAACAGAAACCGAGGATATTCCACGACTTCCTTCGCGAAAAGCCTGGCATTTAGCCCACCTCCCTTATTATTTGCACTGCAATCAATAAGCCCACGACTGTGGCGCGCTAAAAGTCTCCGTTAACTCCCGATAGAATTCCGCCCCTGGGCCGCTGTTATATTTCAGTGGCCTGATATCGGCGTCGAGAGCTAAAAGAGGTGGCTCAACCACGCCCTCTTAAACCGTTCCAAGAAATACCCATTGCTACAAAACCACAAGCCGAATACGTTCGCTGTAGCGCGGCGGATCGTTCGTCTACGCCAGTGTCGCAGTGGATTTTTAACTCACATCGAGAATCGTCTGGCCCACATATATAATCGCAGGAGGTTCACAGGCAGCGACGTTTAGCTGGAGACGAACGATCCTAAATGAGGAAGTAAACCCGCTACTGGTAAGACGGGTCTAGCCCACAACGATTAGAAATTAGTCGATAACCGTGGCGGACGTTCTCTCCACGAATCTCAGCTTATGTTCGTCAGAGGCGAGTAATATCCGGAGATCAATGGGAGCGCGCAACAAGTATTCATCGCATGCGGCTCGTACATGCTCGTAGGATTGCTTATTCTCCACGAGACACAGTATGTCGATATCCGACCATTGATGCTCACCCCGCATGACCGAACCAAATACAAACCACTTGCATTGTATATCCAAGCGTCTGCATTTCGCTATCATTCTGGAAATGCCCGCCTCCTCCAGAAGAGAAGCAGTATTCAAAACGCTCCTTTTGCCAAGTAGCCCATAAACTCACGCAAACGAAAGATTCTTATGCCAAGAGACTCTGCTACCTCATAAGAATCCGGCAGTGTAGAACCATTCGGATTTGTACGTAACACGACGTCAAAAGGCTTGTTCTCCCCCCACGCCTGTCGGACATCATTACCGCACAGGTCATATTGATTCATCAACGCGACGCGGAACTTATTGCCGAGTTCGTGCTCAACAATCAAGATGCGGTCGGAGGCAAACCTTACGCTTTCTACTCTGGTGTGCTGAGCGAGGGCTGTCCGACTAAAATTAATTTCCGGATTTACAGTCGTCTCTGGCGAATCGCTGGTTAGTGCGCGAAGGAGCACTGACCACTGTCCCCAAGCCTTCCCAGCCGCTTCACATTGCGCAATAGCCTCACCAGTCCATCGCCCAATTCTGGGAAAATTCACGATAACCGACACTGGCGAGTTCACAAACGGGCGGACGTGCTCCTGCAGCACCACCCGTTCGGAGAGAATTGCAGCAAGAAATCGATCACGCTCTTTTCGTTCGATCTCCATCACACGATTTTCTCGCCATTCCGCACTCACAACATCCTGCTTTTCGAGAAGCACCTTTCTAATGAATTCATCAGACACGATCAAATTCCCAAATTTGACATCGCGGTGGGAAATCTAGAATTTGGCATAGCCGCACCCTCGATATGCCTCATTACTAAACCCTGAACGTGGTAGCGAAACTCCTCCACCGTAATTCGCTCCAGATCGGTAAGCAGATCCTGGTTCGCGTCGATCAGCATTAGCGCTTTCAAGCTATTCGGAATGATGGTTCTTCTAACACGTAACTTCCACGCTGTAGTTTCAGATGCCTCCGGGTTAAATCGATACTCATTATCTGGACCGGTCTGTCGATGGATAGTCGCATTTTCGTCCAAAAGGGGACGAATTGCGCCGCGCAGATCTGCTCGGGACGTAAGCTTTGCGGCACCAAATAGACGTTGAATCTTGAGGACATGGTCGCGCTTCATCTGCGCCATCAGTAAACCGGGGAAACTGTCTGGCGCTTTGTCTATCAAGGTATGACAGTTTGCGCACAGCAATATGATGTTTTCATAAGCGCCTTTCTCTGCCGCGGTAAGATCGGTTCTGGCACGAGGGCCGCCATCGTTGGCTGCGAAAATATGTGCCAACTCTGCTATGTGTGGGTTGCCTTCCACCTCATCTGGAAATAGAGGAGTATTACAACGCTGGCAATATCCGGCGGAGTCAGTGAAAAGTCTCAGCTTCGTAGCCGCGTTCGGATGGGCCTTCCCTCTGCTACAACTCATTTGATGACTCTAACGTTTGATACGCTTGATTAATTTTTGTGAACTATATCATTTCGTGCGGCATTTCGGTTAACGAACTATCTCGGCCAGCGCCAACTTCGCCATGCCTCAAAGTGAACGAGCGCGAACCTTAACGTCTGGACAATCCGCGGGATCAATTTCTGTGGCAGGGGCTGCGGTGCGGTTATGAAACCTGGCAATTCACATCCCCGGGGGACAGTTGAAATATTTGCCAAGGAAGCAGTTCACAGAATTCGCCGCAGCCCATCAACGCACAGGATGAAGTTAGCTCCAACGACCTCAAGCTCCGACAGAGCAGATTTCTGCGCGCAAGTGATCAGTTATGTACCGGCCTACGCCCGGCACCCGTAAATGCACACCGACCTCCACCAAATTGCTGCCCTGGGTTTGGGATGCTGATAGCCAGTTCAACGATGTAATTACTGCATTATCATCATCCCAAACGAGAAGCTTCGCGTGAATTCGTGGCGATTGGATAGGCGCTAACGAAACGCCCACCGAATTCGCTTCGTGTGTCAACCTCCGCTCATCAGAGCCCCGAACTGGAGAAGTCTTACGGCAATAGAACACGTCGACCGAAAGATGTGAATTCTGAGTTGCGGCGCTCTGCAAGGGCGCCAGGATGCCAGGACCCGCCGCTATTCCCAAACGATGGCTTGCCAAGAAAATTGACTTCTTTGCCTCATCTCTAGCACGAAGGATCAACTCGTTATGCTGCGCACCAACGATAATGCTGCCCTCTCCAACCGGCTGGGTGGCCGGAGCGGACTGCAATGTTTGTGAAATGCGCACGACATCCCCAGCCAATTCTGACCAAAGACCGTCGTGCATGCAGACTAGACGTCCAAAGCACCGGACCACTTCATCCACCATCTTGGGGTCGCGCAACACTACCGACGCCTCATATGATTCGAATCCGCTCGTGAGCCAGTTACAAGATCCCACAACAGCTATGTATTCGCCCGACGGGCCGGCGTCCGCTAGTAGAAGCTTCGAATGCGAGTTGGTAGAAAACGGATGAAAAATCAAATGTTCTGCCAATGCCTGGATTTCGGCACTTTTTCGCAATTCGCCAATGGCACTCTTGCTTGAGACGAGGTCCTGCGGGTCGTCATTTTGCCCCCAAAAAATCTGGATGTGAACTCCCCTTTCGATGGCCCTTCTAAATGAGGGAAGCAGATCCATAACCCGCGATGCGCTGATGAAGGTTGAGTGTATGAAAACGTTCGTCCTAGCAGAGTCGAGCAACTGGAGCAGAGTTTTCTGATGCGCTGTGCCACCTAGCACGAGATCATGGAGACGGAATCCGATGCTATGTACAGTGGCTCTGAGCTGCTGTGGTCGGTTAAGGTCATGCACATCCTCTAGTTGAACCGTTACATCCGACTTGCTATTCGCTTCATTCGCAGCGTCGAGTACGACCTGACGCAACTTGTCCAATGAACGCGCGTCAGGTAAGCCGGAAACTATTCGGCCCCCTCGAACCACCACCGTGATCCAGCGTCGATAAATCCCGCCAGGTTGACCGCTTACGAAAGTCTCGTCTGGATCCAGAAGCACTTGAAGCGCTTCATTAACCTCTACTTCGTTGTGCCATGAAAGCGGTTTAACCCACACACTTGGCTGATCGTCCAGAGATTTTCGAATCTCGTGTTCGGACTGGGTCAACAAATCCTTATTTCGAAAAATTTCGCCGCAAACCATATCGAGAATGTAATTAGTTGGCCGTTTCCGAAGATCCGAAATTTTAGGTAATTCCGAGTGAGTAACGGCCGCTCTACCGATTTCGGTCGCCTTGAAGTTCACTTCCGTCGCATCTATGGATAACTCGACCCACCCAGCCCGCATGAGTCGGACCAGAGCCTCAATTACAACCCGCCTCGGCAATCTTCCATAGACGGCAAGCCCATGGGTCGACCACGGGCGTTTAGCTAACGCATCAAGAAGCAAATGCTCCACAATGCTCCAGTGGCGCCCTTTGTCGACAACGAAGGATATTTTTCCTTTCAGAACAGGAAGAAAAACTTTGACTGACTTCACGGTCGCACTCCCAATTCATCTGCAGAAATAATAGAAATTTCGTTTCGCGCCCTTTTACCGTCAAAAAACTCCAAAACTCGACTAATAAACGAGATACTCTCTTTTGCGCTTCCCGCATTTTGGGTAATGGCTCGCAAGAAGTCGAGACTCCCGATTATCACCATGCGATGGCGAGCTCTACTTAGAAGCACATTCATCCTACGCTCATCGGCCAAGAAACCGAGCGCTGCTCGAACGCCGCCATAGCCGTTATTCCGCACGAGCGAGACCACCACAAAGTCTGCTTCACTGCCTTGGAAAGAGTCGACCGTGTTGCAGTAGACTTTGTGGCCGGGCGGTAAACCAAATTTCGATAAAGGCGAGTGATCCGTTCCCTGCTTCAGTACCTCCGCTAAGGCGCGCACTTGACGACTGTAGGGAGAAAGTACGGCGAGAGTCGGAGGAGTATCGCTGACGGGAGTTGACAGCTCTAGAACCCTACAACTTACGCGCAGCTCTAAGTTGTTCGTAAAGCGAGGAAACGTCTCACCTTGTCTCATATTTTTTTTCTCTTGCACCCAGGGTATATCAACCCAAATTATCGGGCTATCGGGCAATTTTTCCGCAGCTGCCCACCTAACGACCCCTGGATGCTGCCTAAATCTACTGGCGGTAACTTCATCTGTAAGTAGCGCGTCTTCGTAGAAAGCATGCGACACAACAGCCGCAATGGTCGGATGCATACGATGCTGATTAGTGAGCGCGGCAGCAATGGGGCGGCTTCTAGAATTTTTTTCTAAACGGGCATATTCTCTCTGAATATTAGAACTAAATAATGAGAAAAAGCTTGCCGAGTCCTCACACAACTTCACCAATTCGTTTTGATCCATCCTTGCATTGTCACCCCGAAGCTCTTGAAAAACTTCATCGACGATGCTACCGCGGAGTGCGATTCCAACCATTGGATCAATCAATTCAAGCGCCTGCTTGACAGCCAACGGCTTACTTAGCAGAGATAACGTTCGCTCTTCACCGAACGGAGGCAGCTGTTTATGGTCTCCGATCATCAAACGACGAGGAGAGAGCAACATCGGCGCTATTAGCTCGCCGCCCGTCGCCTTTCCCGCTTCTTCCACAATTGTCCAATCAAATTGTGAACGATCCTCTATCAAGGCGTGAATATCTCCCGAATTTGCCGTTGCGAAAAGGAGATTTGCCGATTGAAGCAATAGATTTTGCAATGCTCTCCTTGCATTCGGCGATGCTGACACACCATTCGAGCCCTCCAGTTCGAAGGTAGCGCACAGCGCGTCTACTTTAGATTTCAAGAGAGGGGAAGTGTCGCGACACAGATCGCTGTCGCGCAGCCGAGCAAGTAGATGCTTTGTTTGATTAGCAACGTCGTATTTACTACGAGCATCCTTACGGTCAGAAGTGGTGCATCGAATTACCACCGAGTCATCGAGCACGTCAGCATCCAAGGAGTTCACGACCTCATGCAGAAGGTGGTCGACCGCCTGATTGCTTTGGGCGGATAACAGCATGCGGGTGGTTCTATCAGACGCTAACCGTTGGCGGACAAGTTCTCGTACAAGTCGTGTTTTGCCAACTCCGGGAGGGCCCTGCAACATGAAAAGAGGTAACGTCTCCACAATCTTGGCGAGCGCGGCCTGCTTGGACGCATCGAGATCGTCGTAGCCCGCATCCTTTGTTGGCCTTTCGTTGCTATCGAGCACCCTGCGGCGAGGGTCGACAAGCATTCGCGTCAACTCCCTGTGCTCGCTTAAAGCTGCCAAACTTTTAACTCGCCGCTCAAGCTGAGAATCTCTACCCGCAGACTCGCTCGGAATGAGAAATACGTGTTCGCCGGTTGGAGGGGGATTCTCGCCGGTAAATAAGTAACGGGACCCTCCATTGTCCGTTTCTTCCTCCTTCAAAAACTGCCACTCGCTCGGCCTTTCCGTGCGAGTTCCGATGGTTGGCGTGGCGCTCACCCACCAATTCGTATGTCCATCATCCCCCGATTTATCTCCGATGAGCATTTCCCGTAAACGAGTCGCGGGTGGATCCCTTAGCTCAAGTGCCGTCGAAAGACGAATGCTTTCTTCATCCGCGCGAGCCTCTACGACAATTCTGTAGCGACCCTCCTCGTCAACAATTTTGGAATTGCGTATCAGCCTGACCGGAAATACATCACTTGCGGCGAATGCATAATCTACCATTTGCGCAAGTGCGAGCGCTTTGTACAGATGAGATTCCCGGTCCTCAATTTCCCTGCCCGGTTTAAGTTGGAGTTTTAGAGTTTTCCACGATGTACCCCGAGAACGACCACGAAACATCGCGGAACTCTTGGACCGTGGCGTTAATTGAATGGCATTTGCGACAACGGAAATCGAATTGACCGGGTTTGCACTTGAGTTGCGAGTAATGCCAGCAGACGCACAGTAAGCCACCTCCCAGTCAGACGGAATTAAATCGCGAGTGCGCTTAAAATCGTCTAAGTAGTAGGTTAATAATGCACCGCGAACCGCCAACCGATCTTCGGATATTAGAAGTACAGTTGGGTTCGCCAGATCGTTTTCCACAAAGTCACGCTGCGCATCTTCGTCGTCAGCTTCTATCTCGTAATGGGAAGCTTCGCGAATGGCGTCCACGAGTGATATATTATTTACGAACGGCACGACTAGATGGTAGACAAGATCCTCTTTTTGAATTGTCGCTTGCAGAGAAATAAGAATTTTCTCTATAGCATTGATAACGGCCTTCCCGTCCAATCCTTGTGTCGGAAAAACCTGCAAGAGCTGCCGAATCAACCGTGCCTCTGCAGCAGTTAATCCCTCTGCTACGTCATGGCTGGCAATAGAAACATTGGTGAGGCGTTTTAAGTTGGTCTCGAAGAGTTCAGCTGCCAGTTCTCCGAGGCTATACCAATCGTGGATGAACGAATGGTGACTGCTCTGCCTGCCTCGCGAAAAGTGTTTCGCAGACGCGTCCAAGCCCACGATCCGCATCGACCATTCAAATCCCGTCAATTGAAAATCTGGCTCCATCGAATCGGCTGTCAGCACTGACCAAGCATTGAGATTTCTGTGCAACAGTCCCTGCAAGTGCAGCAGTTCTATACCTTTGGCCAATCGGAGAAAATTCGCCCAGAGCCGGTGACGTCCATTAACGCTGCGCCGACTGGAATTTTTAAGTCCATCATTTTTTTCGATTAGCGATGCAAGGGGCTGACGTTGCTCGGAACGAATGGCTAGATGGTAACCCTGCTCATCAACATGAGAGCTCTCTAGCTGGGCGATGATATCGTCCACTCCACGCGTTCCGAGAATGCGGTTAAGTTGGCGAATCTCGTGATGCCAGATCTCGCTAAGATCTGAATCTTCGGAGCCTGCCAGTCGAGGCCAAGTTTTGATGAGGAACTGGACACCTTGATCGTCAGTGCCGGACCGTAGAGCAGGCGTTCCGGACAATCTGTTGGCGGCCTTTAACTGCTTGCTGGCAAGATTAAACCTACCCAGAAATCCTTTATCGTTCTTTTTCCTCAATCCCAATGTATGGCGCATTCAAAATTCTCCGATACAGTTTTCGTAGTTGTACCAGATAACCGTAAATTGTGTTTAGATATTACGCTGAATTTGATGAGTTTCGAGGCCAGTCGCCACGTTGTTGGAGCATTTGCTTCATGACGCTAAGTACTATGAAGAACCCGAAAAATTTATCGATATCTTTCGATAATTCGACTGCGGGAAATAATTAAGAACGCGGATGAATGTTTGCTTGGCTTGTCAGAAAATTGCAGCTAGGCCTCCAGGCTCCATCACAATTCGCCCTGCCGAAGCGTAACCATCGAGATGATAGAGATTTTGCATTCGAGCGATAGTTTTGACGTTTCCAGCTGACGGGCTCGGAGTCGGTACGGACCGAATGAAAAACTGCTCATCCGGACGGGAACTACTTCATGGTTCAGCCTCTGCTCTGAATGTACAATGCCACTTTCGGCAAACTTTCCGGTCGGAGGCTAGCCCCGAATTCCGAGTACCTCATCGGCATGGGCCGCGAATCTCATGATTTCGCGAGCCAAGCAGTCGCGGTCCTGTTCGAATTTGTCGTACAGATCATGCTTCGGCTCGCAGGTACGAATTCGAAGACGGCGATAACAGACTCTCGCGCGGCTATCCATTTCATGACACTCATGGGGTTTTCAGACCTCGTCGGCTCTCGGTGAACTCACTATGTGACTGTTGCCCAGCCTTGCGCATTCGCTGATGAGTGATCTCCCTGGCCTAACCTGGTCGTCAGAGCATCCGTGGTGTTGGACCAGTTTGGCGCAGCGCGCCTTTGATCAGCGGCTTCTTCACCAGCAGTAACTTGTCCCTGACCGCCTCAGCCTCCGTCGATCCAGTTACTAGCTTATCGAACATCTGCTCGACAATTGCATAGTGTCGGCTCGCAAGACTGCTTTGCGGACTTCAGATCGCATGCCATGACTGCTCTTTGAAAAGTACCCTAGGCCTGTACACAAAAATCGCAAGACGCCTCCACAGGACACGCTCCGTGCGCATTCCGATCGCTCTTGACGCCCGCACTCGGAGCAAAAGTTGCCTTTAGCGCCCCGGGTGAATTACTTTTTCATTTCCACCGCGCCGAGCCAACCACACCGTCGCCCCACCACACCCGGCATCCTCCACCACATGCCTCACCACCTCGAACCTATTCACCGCCAACAACTCCCGATACTCATCCCCCTCCAAACTCCCGTGATACAGCGGCCGCCCTTCAAACTCCCCAATCGCCTCGCCCAACCCCGGCCCGCTCGTAAACATCAACACCGCCCCCGGCGCAGCCAACCGCCCGAATTCCCGAAACATCCCCCGCTGATCCTCTGGCGACAAATGAAAAAAGCTATGCCAAGCGATCAACCCATCAAACGGCCCCGCGACCCCCATCCGCCGCATATCCGCAGCAACCCACTGATGCTCCGGAAACGCCGCCTGCGCCCGATTCAATAACGGCACCGACGTATCCACACCCGTTATCCGACAGCCACGCTCAATTAGATACTGAGCAATCGGCACCCCAAACCCACACCCAATATCCAGCACCCGCGGACTCGCCCCCGGTAGCAGCGCCAGAAACGCATCCAGCCACGCGCGCTCGATCAACCCCGTTCCACGCAGCCGCACAAACGCGTCGGCATGCTCCCGATAGATCGACACCACGTCATCAGCAGGCGACTCGGACATCTTCAAACTCCCGTAACGGCGACCGGAAAACCCTGACCCTTGGCGGACGAATCAACCGCAAACGCCCGAGTCCCCATGGAAGCACTCCCAAGCCTCCGACTCAATATCCTCAATCACCACCCCATCCTCACCGGCAATGGTGAACTGCTCCTGGCTATCCCCGATACTCGCCGCCCCATCCAACCCCAGTAGCAGCGAATACATCGTGTCCCGCAGCGCCAGATCCAAAACGCCACGCACGCCCTCAAGCTGCTCCGCCGTCAACCCCAGCCCCCGCACCTTGGCCGCGACGGCACTTCCGCCATCCGCCGCCATGAACGTCTCCAACAACTCACCTCGCAGCGCATTCCAGTTGCCGACAAATTCCTTCGCGTCCATTCGATTCCCTTAACGTGTCCCAACCCACGGCCGCATACCCAATCCCAACCGCGATCCAATCAACCAAAAAACAAGGGCCGCATAATCGCGGCCCCTGCATTCACTACCTTCTAAACCTCATCAAGCCTTGCGCACCTGCGCAATCAGCCCATCCAGCTGCTGCAGCATCGTATCCACTTCCTCGGCCGTCACATTCAGCGCCGGCATGAAGCGCAGCAGGTTCGGACGCGGCGCGTTCAGCAGCAGGCCCTGGGGAGCCAGATTCCGCGCAGCCTCAACAATCGCAGGGCCATCGTCGCGATCCATGATCAGGGCGCGCAGTAGACCCATGCCGCGTTCACCCTTCATGCCGTACTTGGCCGACAAGGCCAGCAGGCCTTCCGACAGTTGCTTGGAACGCGCATTGACCGCATCCATGAAGCCCGGCGAAACCAGCGCATCAAACACCGCGACGCCCACAGCCGTGGTCAGCGGGTTGCCGTTGTACGTACCGCCCTGGTCGCCATGCTGGAACACGCAAGCATCCTGACGAGCCAGCAGCGCAGCCAGCGGCACCCCACCGCCAATACCCTTGGCCAGCGTCATGATGTCGGGGACAACGTCAAAGTGCTGGTAGGCGAACATCTTGCCGGTGCGGCCCATGCCGGTCTGCACTTCGTCGACAATCAGCAGCAGTTGGTTTTCATCAGCCAGCTTGCGCAGGCCCTGCATGAATTCCTTGGTGGCCGGCAGCACGCCGCCTTCACCCTGCACGGGTTCCAGCATGATGGCGACGGTCTTGTCGTCGATCAGCTTGCGCACGGATTCCAGGTCGTTCAGTTCGGCCTTGGGGAAGCCTTCGACCTGCGGGGCGAACATTTTGTCCCAGCCCGGCTTGCCCGATGCGGACATGGTGGCCAGGGTACGGCCGTGGAAGCCGTGGTTCATGGTGATGATCTTGTAGGCGCCGTTCTTCTTGACCTGGCCCCATTTGCGCGCGAGCTTGATGGCGCCTTCGTTGGCTTCGCCGCCGCTGTTGGCGAAGAACACGCGGTCGAAGTCGGACGCGCCGGTCAGGCGCTGGGCGAGTTCAATCGAGGGGATGTTGTAGAACGCCGGCGACGGGTTCATCAGCTTTTGCGACTGTTCGATCAGCGCGCGCTGCATTTCGGGCGCGGAGTGGCCCAGGGTGTTCACCGCCCAGCCCTGCACGAAGTCCAGATATCGCTTGCCCGCGTGATCCTCCAGCCAGGACCCCTTGCCGCTGACGAACACGAGGTCCGGGCGGGAGGTGATCTCCATGAGGGTGTTGACGTTGAACTGGCTGAAATCCATGGCGGTTCCTGCGGAAGTAAGGACAGGGGATGAAGGGAATTTCGGGGAACTTCCCCGGGGGAAGCGCGAAAAGGCAAATGTAGCACCGACGGGGGGATGCTATCGTGACGCTACCCCCCTCTATCTGCCCCGGGCGGCCTCACAAGGGCCACCAGCGCGGGCGCTCTATTTTATGCAGGCGATGCGCCCCTCGCGCGCAGTCCGCCGTCGCTTTTTACTGACCAATCATGAAACGTATTCTTTCCAGTCTTGCCGCCGGTCTGGCTTTGACCGCCGCCATGACGCCCGCCCACGCGGAATATCCCGACCGTCCCATCCGTCTGATCGTGCCGTTCCCGCCCGGGCAGGCGACCGATATCTTTGCCCGCGCGCTGGCCGAGAAGCTGGGCGCGGCGGTCAAGCAGCCCATCGTGGTGGAGAACCGTGCCGGCGCCGGCAGCAATATCGGAATGGAGCAGGCCACGCGCGCGGCGCCGGACGGCTACACGCTGGTGATCGCGGGCAGCGCGGCGGCGGTGAACCAGACGCTGTACAAGAACATCAACTACAGCCTGATTAAGGACTTCGCGCCGGTGTCGGGCGTGTTCTCGGTGCCGCTGATGTTCCTGGCGACGCCCGCCTCGGGCATTACGTCGCTGCAGCAACTGGTGACGCAGGCGCGGGCCAATCCGGGTGAATTGGCCTACGCCAGCGCCGGTATTGGCGGCACGCAGCATTTGTCGGCCGAGATGTTCAAGGCGGCGGCCGATATCGACATCCGTCACATTCCGTACAAGGGCAGTGGTCCGGCCCAGGCGGATTTCCTGGGCCACCAGGTTCCGCTGATGGTGGACTCGGTCACGGCCGGCTTGCCGCACGTGCAGAGCAAGAAGGCGGTGGCGTTGGCGGTGACGACGGCCAAGCGGCTGCCGCAGTTGCCCAACGTGCCGACTGTGGCGGAATCCGGCTATCCGGGTTTTGAGGCGATTGGCTGGGCGGCGGTGCTGGCGCCCAAGGACACGCCGGCCGAAATCACGGGCGCGCTCAGCAAGCAGATTACGCAGGTGCTGAACACGCCGGAGATGCAGAAGTTCTTCCGCGACCGCGGGGCGGAGCCGATGCCGCTGACTCCCGAGGCGACTGGGACGTTCATTGCGGCCGAGGTTGATAAGTGGGGCAAGGCCGTGAAGCAGTCGGGCGCGCAGGTGGATTGAGCGCGACGCTGTGATGGTAGAGGAGCCGTCCCTGAGAAGGGACGGCTTTTTTGTGGGCGGGTGTCAGACACCTTCGGCCTTCGCTGGCTGCGGGCGCCAATTGCTGACCGGTGTCTGACACCTGCGTGAGGTGCGCTTGAACCTGCCGGGCTGATTTTCTGGGTGCCGGACATCTGCTCTGCACGCCGCCGTGAGCCACGCGTCCAAACCGGTGCCGCCGCGCCCGCTGGCGGCGCATCCGGCGCACCATCACGGGGCGCCATACGTGCCGCCCGAGGCAACATCGGGCGAGCGCGACATGGCATGGAACTTGCATCGACAGGTTTGTATACCGACTTGGTGTGCAACGCATTGACCCGCCCGGGCAGTGCGGGCCCTGGAGAGTTCCTCATGAAACGCAGAACCCTGTTGCTGTCCCTTTGCGCCGCCGCCAGCATCCTGGCCGCGCCTCTGTCGCATGCCGACGCGCTGGACGATATCGTCAAGGCGGGCGTCATCAAGATCGCGGTGCCGCAGGACTTTCCGCCGTTCGGGTCGGTGGGCTCGGACATGAAGCCGCTGGGTTATGACATCGATACCGCGCAACTCATCGCGAAGCAGTTGGGCGTGAAGCTGGAGCTGGTGCCGGTCACCAGCGCCAACCGCGTGCCTTATCTGCAAACCAAGAAAGTGGACTTGGTGATTTCCAGCATGGGCAAGAACGCCGAGCGCGAGAAGGCGATCGATTTCTCGGACGCCTACGCGCCGTTCTTCAATGGCGTGTTCGGCCCGGCGGACCTGAAGGTGTCGTCCGCTGCCGACCTGGCGGGCAAGACCATCGGCGTGACCCGAGGCGCGGTCGAGGACATCGAGCTGACCAAGATTGCGCCCGAGTCGGCCACGGTCAAGCGCTACGAAGACAACAACGGCACGATCACGGCCTTTCTGTCGGGTCAGGTGCCGATGATTGCGACCGGCAACGTGGTCGCGGCCGCCATCCTGGCGCGCAATCCGCCCAAGAAGCCGGAGACGAAGTTCCTCATCAAGAATTCGCCTTGCTACATCGGCCTGAACAAAGAGGAACCGAAGCTGCGCGCTCGCGTGAATGACATTCTGGCCAACGCGAAGCGTGACGGCTCGCTGTCGGCGATTTCGCAGAAGTGGCTGGGCGCCGAGTTACCCAAGGATCTGTAGGCTGGGCGGGGCCGTCATGGCTTACCAGTACGACTTTTCTTCGGTGTTCGATTACACGCCGGTGCTTCTTAAAGGCATCGGCGTCACCATCGAACTCATCGCGTTTGGCGCGGTGGCGGGCGTGGCGCTTGGGATCGCCTGCGCGTGGGTGCGCACGCAGGGCCCAAAGTGGCTGCGCGCGCCGGTCACGGCCTATATCGAGCTGATCCGGAACACGCCTTTTCTGATCCAGCTCTTTTTTGTGTTCTTCGGCCTGCCGTCGCTGGGCATCCAGTTGGGAGAGATGCAGGCGGCGTGCCTGGCGATGGCGTTGAACCTGGGCGCCTACAGCGCCGAGATTATCCGCGCGGGCATCGACGCGACGCCACGGGGGCAATACGAGGCCGGCGCCAGCCTGGCCTTGTCGCGCCTGCAGGTGTTCCGGCACGTTGTGCTCAAGCCCGCGCTGATGCGCATCTGGCCGGCGCTGTCATCGCAGATCGTGATCGTGATGCTGGGGTCGGCGGTGTGCTCGCAGATCGCAGCCGAGGACCTGACGTTTGCCGCGAACTTCATCCAGTCGCGCAACTTCCGCGCTTTCGAGGTGTATCTCGTGACGACGGGCATCTATCTGATGCTGGCGCTGCTGCTGCGCCAGATTCTGCGCATGACCGGACGGCGGTTGTTTCGCAAGGCGGCAAGATGATCGAGTTTTCCACCTGGGACATCGTGCGCAACCTGCTGCTGGCGGCGCGCTGGACGATCGTGCTGTCGCTCGCGGCATTTGCGGGCGGGGCGCTGATGGGATTGCTGGCGCTCATGATGCGCACGTCGCGCGTGGCGCTGATGCGCCGCGTCAGTTGGGCATACATCGAACTCTTTCAGGGCACGCCGCTCCTGATGCAGTTGTTCCTGGCGTTTTTTGGCCTGTCGCTAATCGGCGTGGAGGTGCCGCCGTGGCTGGCCGCCGGCGCGGCGCTGACGTTGTGGTCGGGCGCGTTTCTGGCCGAGATCTGGCGCGGCTGCGTGGAGGCCGTGCCGAAGGGACAGTGGGAGGCGTCGGCAAGCCTGGCGCTGGGCTATGTGCAGCAGATGCGTTACGTGGTGCTGCCGCAGGCGTTGCGCATTGCGGTGGCGCCCACCGTGGGATTTGCGGTGCAGATCGTCAAGAGCACGGCGCTGACCTCCATCATCGGCTTCACGGAACTGTCGAAGGCGGCCACGGTGATCACCAACGCCACCTTCAGTCCCTTCACCGTCTATGCCTGCGCGGCGCTCATGTATTTCGCGCTGTGCTGGCCCCTGTCGCGCCTCAGCCTCCGGCTGGAAAGGAAGTTGCATGCCCCTCATCGCCCTTGAAGACGTCCGCAAGCGGTTCGGCGACAACGAAGTCCTGAAGGGCGTGACGTTGCGCGTCGATCCCGGCGAGGTCATCGCCATCATCGGCAAGAGCGGTTCCGGCAAGAGCACGCTGCTGCGATGCATCAACGGGCTGGAGCAGATCGACGGCGGCGCGATCATGGTGGCCGATGCGCAATTGGGCGATGACGAGCTGCGGTTGCGCGCGCTGCGGTTGAAGGTCGGGATGATCTTTCAGCAGTTCAACCTGTTCCCGCACCTGAGCGTGGGGCGCAACGTGATGCTGTCGCCCATGGTGGCCAAGCGCATGCCCGAGCGCGAGGCCGCGGACATGGCGCGCGCCATGCTGACCCGGGTGGGGTTGGCCCACAAGTTCGATGCCTGGCCGGATGAATTGTCCGGCGGGCAGCAGCAGCGCGTGGCGATTGCGCGCGCGCTGGCGATGCAGCCGCTGGCGCTGCTGTGCGACGAGATCACGTCCGCGCTGGATCCGGAACTGGTCAACGAGGTGCTGGCCGTGGTGCGCGAATTGGCGGCCGACGGCATGACGCTCTTGATGGTGACGCACGAGATGCGTTTTGCGCGGGAGGTCTGCGACCGCGTGGTGTTCATGCACCAGGGCCGGGTGCACGAGATCGGTCCGCCGGAGCAACTTTTTACCGCGCCGGCCACGCCCGAGTTGCGGCAATTCCTGGGAATGACGAACCTGGCGGGGTGATCCGCCTGTCCCGTCCCTGTTTGAGGGCATGAGGGGCGTGTCGCAGCCTGCACACGCCGCCGATGCCCATCGGCAGGTAAAAATGCACCATTTGTCATGGTGCAGATAGCTCTATCGCGGGTGCGGCGCGGTTCCTATATTGAACTTGTCCGTCGCCGGACTTCGGGTTTCCCCGGCGCGGTTTCACCCACCCCGAGACCTGAGGAGCGATGACATGGACAAGGACCGCATCAAGGGCGCCGCCAAGGAAGTGAAGGGCGCAGTCAAGGAAACGGCAGGCAAAGTGACGGGCAGCACGCGCACCGAGGCCGAAGGCAAAGTGGAGAAAGCCGAAGGCAAGGTGCAGCGGAATGTGGGCGAAGCAAAGGATCAGGCACGGGACTTGCTGGACAAGTGATCGCGGCTGCCAGTCGGCATGACCCGCAACGTCCAATGAACGCCCGAAGGAGAAGAAAATGACCCACCGTATTTGGCTTGTGCTGATGCTCGCGATCTCTGCCGTGACTGCTGGCTGCAACACGATGGAAGGCGCCGGCAAGGACATCGAACGGGGCGGGGAGAAGATCCAGAACCAGGCCAAGTAGGCGCTTGCGGCCTGCCTCAAAGGGTCGGTGCGTTGACGACGCGCCGGCCTTTTTTCGTTCTTAGGCAAGGCAGGCCATGCGCGCAGCGGCGCATGGCCTTGAGGGATATATCGCGGTTCCGCACCGGCCCACGTGCGGGGCCTTTCGCTGCGGCCGTCGGTAATCAGCGCGAAAATCCGCGCGCCGCGATCTCCCAGATGTCCTCGACCACGCCGTCGCGCACCACCACCAGACCATCATGCAGGTTGAAGGTGGGATCCACGTGCGACGGCACCAGACGCAGCACGGCCCCCAGGTCGGGCGCCTGCGCCCCCGGTTCCACGCGCACGACACCGTGTTCGTCGTTGATGGCGGTGTAGGTCAGGCCGGGTTCGCCGAAGATGGCGGGCGGGCCGCATTCCGCGGTGGTGGATTTCAGCCCCGCGTCCAGGATCACGCGGTCGGGCGCCGGTTTGCTCATGACGGTGGCCAGCACGAACAGGCTGTTCTCGAACGCCAGCGGGCCATCCCATTCGTTGGCGCCGTAGTCCCCGTCCATGAAGGCGTAGGAACCGGCCTGCAGTTCGGTATAGACCCCGCTGGCCGCGTCGAACTCGGCGCTGCCCGTGCCACCGCCGGTGATCGTGTCGCAGGCGATGCCGCTTTCGCGCAGCAACTGGGCGTAGGACGCCGCAATGCGCGCTGCGTCGCGGCACACCTCGGCGCGCTCGTCGCGCGTGCGGTAGTGCTGCACCGACCCGTGATAGGCCTGCAGGCCGGCGAAGTTCACGCCGGGCAGGTCGCGCGCCTGTTGCGCCAGCGCCAGCACCAGCGCGTCGTCCGACACGCCGCAACGGCCCTGGCCGACGTCCACTTCCACCAGTACATCGATCTGGGCACCCGCCTGCACCATGGCCTGAGACACCTGCGCCAGGTTGTGCGCGTTGTCCACGCATACGCTGATCTTGGCCACGCGCGCCAACTGCCCCAGCAGCGCAAGCTTGGCGGGGCCGACGACTTCGTTGCTGATGTGAATGTCGCGGATGCCGGCAGCCACGAACGGCAGGGCTTCGCTGACCTTCTGGCAGCAGATGCCGCGGGCGCCCAGCTCAAGCTGGCGCACGGCGATCTGGGGGCATTTGTGCGCCTTGGCATGCGGCCGCAGCGCCACATCGTGACGGTCGGCCCAGGCCTGCATCGCGCGCAGGTTGGCCTCGAACGGCGTCAGGTCCAGCACCAGGCTGGGCGTGTCGACGCTGGCCAGGGGATCGCCCGGTTGTGCGGGTGGGGGCAGCGCAATGCCGCGTATGACTTCCTGGGACATCCTGATGACTCCGTAGTCTGACTGCATGAGGTGTAACGCACGCATAACCAAAGCGGGACCACCCATAACCAAACGGGCGATGCACCCCCAGGTAAACGATAGCCCCGTAACCATTGGCTACCGGTGGGCGACATGACAGAATTTCATCATGAAAACGGCCCCCAAGGGGAGGGCCATTACCGGAGAAGCTCGCATGAAACTCAAGCATTGGATCACCGCCCTGACCGTCGCGGTCGCCGCCGTCGGCGCCACGGGTTCCGCACAGGCCCAGCAATTCTTCCGCATCGGCACGGGCGGCACGGCGGGCACCTATTACCCCATCGGCGGCATCATCGCCAACGCCGTTTCGCAGCCCGGCAAGCTGGTGGCCACGGCCGTCGCCTCCAATGGCTCGGTCGCCAACATCAACGGCATCATGGGCGGCTCGTTTGAAGCGGGCTTCACGCAATCGGACGTGGCGTTCTGGGCCTACAGCGGCACCGGCACCTTCGAAGGCAAGCCCAAGGCGCAAGACCTGCGGCTGATCTCCACGCTGTACCCGGAAAGCATCCACCTGGTCACGCGCAAGGGCGCGGGCATCAAGAGCGTGGCCGACCTGAAGGGCAAGCGCGTATCCATGGACGAGCCGGGTTCCGGCACCCTGGTCGACGTGCGCCTGATCCTGGGCGCCTATGGCATGACCGACAAGGACATCAAGGCCGAATACCTGAAGCCCAACCAAGCCGGCGACAAGCTGAAGGACGGCGGTCTGGATGCCTTCTTCTTCGTGGGCGGCGCCCCCGCGGGCGCCATCGCGGAACTGGCTTCCAGCGGCGCGGGCATCGAGATCGTGCCGCTGGTCGGCCCGGAGATCGACGCGCTGCGCGCCAAGCAGGAGTTCTTCACGCCCGACACTATTGCCGCCAACACCTATCAGAACGTCGGCGAAGTGAAGACCATCTCGGTCAACGCGCAAATGGTCACGTCGGCCAAGCTGCCTGAGCAGGTCGTCTATGACGTCACCAAGGCCCTGTATAGCGACGCCACGCGCAAGACGCTGGACAGCGGCCATGCCAAGGGCAAGCTGATCACCCGCGACAACGCCGTCAAGGGCGCCGGCATTCCGTTCCACCCGGGCGCCGAGAAGTTCTACAAGGAAATCGGCCTGATGAAGTAGGCCCCCGCCGAAGCGCCTGCGGCGCTTTCCCCCCGGGGGGCGCCGGTGGCGGACCGGCGGAGCCGGATCCGCGCGGCCTCGCTTGGGCGGTCTTGGTTCTTTTTGCGATTGGCTTGCCTTTGAAGGGATGGCGGATCGTTTAGGGATCTATGTGGCGGCGTTGGTTGATGCGCCGCCTTTGAGCAGGGCCGCCGATGTGCGGCCCTGCTTGTTGAATCATCTTGAGAATCACCGCGATGCAAATCGACCACGAGAAAACGCAGCAGTTGGCGGAGAAGTACGACTCGGAAATCCGCTTCCGGCCGCTGGACAAGACCGCCACCTGGATCGTCTCGGGCCTCCTGGTCACGCTGTCGATCTTTCACTACTACACCGCGGGCTTCGGCCTGCTGCGCGAAGCCACGCACCGCGGCGTGCACCTGGCCTTCGTGCTGAGCCTCATCTTCCTGGTGTTCGGCTTCTCCAAATCGCATTACCAGCGCGAACCCAAATCGACGTGGTACGCACCCGGCGGCATCCCGCTGTATGACTGGATCATTGCCATCGCGCTCGCGCTGTCGGTGATGTACATCCCGTACATCTTCGAAGACCTGGCATTTCGCGTCGGCAACCCGCTGCCCATCGACGTCTTCATGGGATCCATCCTGCTGATCGGCCTGCTGGAGGCCACGCGGCGGGCAATGGGGTGGCCGCTGCCCATCATTGCGCTCGTCTTCATGGCCTATGCCATGTTTGGTCCGTATTTCCCGGGCCTGTTGCAGCATGCGGGCAACACCTGGTCCCAGATCGTCAACCACATGTACCTGACGAGCCAGGGCGTGTACGGGGTGGCGGTGGGCGTGGTGGCGACCTACGTGTTCCATTTCGTGCTGTTTGGCGTCCTGGCCACCCGCATCGGCCTGGGGCAGCTTTTCCTGGATGTGGCGTCCACGGTTGCGGGACGCTATGCGGGCGGCCCCGCCAAGGTGTCGGTGTTCGGCTCGGCCATGTTCGGCATGCTGTCCGGCTCGTCTGTCGCCAACGCCGTCACGGTGGGGTCGCTGACCATCCCCGCCATGATCCGCATCGGCTACCCGCGGCACTTTGCGGCGGGCGTCGAAGCCGCCAGCAGCACGGGCGGCCAGATCACGCCCCCGATCATGGGCGCGGCGGCCTTCCTGATGATCGAGTTCCTGGGCATCCCGTACCAGCAGATTGCGATCGCCGGCATCTTCCCGGCCTTCCTGTACTTCTTCGGCATGTTCATGCAGGTGCACTTTGAAGCCAAGCGCGAAGGCCTGCGCGGCCTCACGCCCGAGGAGATGCCCAAGCTGAAGCAATCGTTCAAGATGCGCTGGCCGACCCTGATTCCGCTGGTGCTGCTGATCGGCGTTCTGGCCAGCGGGCGCACGCCGTACCTGGCTGCGTTCGCGGGCATCACGGGCTGCATCGTGGTGGGCCTCCTGAACCCGTTCCAGCGGCTGCGCTGGCGCGACCTGTACGAAGCCTTCGAGACGGGCGCAAAGTACGCGCTGGCGGTGGGCGCTGCGGCGGGGACGGTCGGCATCGTGATCGGCGTCGTGACCCTCACGGGCGTGGGCTTCAAGATCTCCTACATTGTGATCTCGGCCGCCCAGACCATCGCTGGCGGCGCGGCCATGGTAATTCCGGACGCCGTGGCCAACGTACAGACGCTGACGCTGGTCGCGGCCCTGATCATGACCGGGCTCGTATGCATCCTGATGGGCTGCGGCATTCCCACCACCGCCAACTACCTCATCATGGTGGCGGTTGCCGCCCCCACGCTGGTGCAACTGGGCGTGCAACCCATCGCCGCGCACTTCTTCGTGTTCTATTTCGGCATCCTGGCGGACATCACACCGCCGGTGGCGCTGGCCGCGTATGCGGCGGCGGGGATGGCGGGCAGCGACCCCTTCAAGACAGGCAATACAGCGTTCCGGCTGGGCATCACTAAGCTGATCGTGCCGTTTGTGTTCGTGTTCTCGCCGTCCCTGCTGATCTCGGTGCAGGGCTTCACCTGGTATGACTTCTTTGTGACGCTGATGGGCTGCATGGTTGGCCTGGTGCTGCTGTCGGCCGCCTTCTCGCGCTACATGCTGGTGGGCATGAAGAGCTGGGAACGGTGGCTGTGCACCGCAGGCGCCTTGCTGACCATCCTGCCGGGCCTGGTAACCGGCCTGCTGGGTCTGGTCATCTGCATTCCGGTGTTCATCCGGCAACTCTCGCAACTCAAATTGGAGAACACGCCCAAGGCGGTGTAGGCCGGCACCAAAGCAAAAAAGGGGCGGATCCACACGGATCCGCCCCTTTTGCCTGAACCATGCATTTTGTCAGCATTTGGGGGCAAAATGGAGCTCCTTCGGCGCAAGGTGACGCGCTACAACACCCGCCCTTTCGCCGGTTGCCCGGCAAATTAAATCGGCGTAAAGTAAAATTCATGTTTGCTGGTCTGCCGATATGCGGGCCGACTGTGCA
>DALZRX010000004.1:0-44315 GCA_032015805.1 Achromobacter sp. | reverse complement strand
CATGATGATCATGCCGCTGGTGTTCGGCGGGATGATGTTCTTCTTCCCGGCCGGCCTGGTGCTGTACTGGTGCGTGAACAACATCCTGTCCATCGCGCAGCAGTGGTCCATCACCCGCGCCATCCAGAAAAAATCGGAAGCCGCAGCCAATCGCTGATCGCGCCCCGAATTCAAAAACCGGCCTTGCGAGGCCGGTTTTTTTACGCCTGCCGCATTTGCAGGCCCAAGGGCACAGTCAGCATTTTCTATTCCCGGTACGCATATCCATAGAAAATATTTATCGTTAAAGCAAGATCAATCAACTTCACATAGTCAACCATGACACCTATGATGGCTTTCAGTTAGCCAGCCAGCGGCCCAGCCGCCGGCCTTTTGCTGCAACGCCGCGCGGCCCGTCCAGCGGGTCCGCGCCATCCAGGAATGACTTAGGGAGTGTGCCATGACCGACAAGAAGCCTTTGACCACCGCCTCGGGCGCGCCAGTACCGGACAACAACAACACCTTGACCGCCGGCCCCCGCGGCCCCGCCTTGCTCGAAGATTTCTGGCTGATTGAAAAACTTGCCCACTTCGACCGCGAACGTATTCCCGAGCGCGTCGTGCATGCCAAGGGCTCCGGCGCCTACGGCACGTTCACCGTCACCCACGACATCAGCCGCTACACGCGCGCCAACATCTTTTCCAAGGTCGGCAAGCAGACGCCGCTTTTCCTGCGCTTTTCGACCGTGGCCGGCGAACGCGGCGCGGCCGATGCCGAACGCGACGTGCGCGGCTTTGCGATCAAGTTCTACACCGAGGAAGGCAACTGGGATCTGGTGGGCAACAACACGCCGGTCTTCTTCATCCGCGACCCGCTGAAGTTCCCTGACTTCATCCACACCCAGAAGCGCGATCCCAAGACCAACCTGCGCAACGCCACGGCCGCCTGGGACTTCTGGTCGCTCAACCCGGAATCGCTGCACCAGGTCACCACGCTGATGAGCGATCGCGGCATCCCGGCCAACCTGCGCCAGCAGCACGGCTTTGGCTCGCACACCTTCAGCTTCATCAACGCCAACAACGAGCGTTTCTATGTGAAGTTCCACTTCAAGTCGCAGCAGGGCATCGCCTGTCTGACCGACGAGGACGCCGCGCAAGTCGTTGCCCACGACCGCGAGAGCTCGCAGCGCGATCTGTTCATGAACATCGAGGAGGGCAACTTCCCGAAGTGGACGCTGAAGGTGCAGATCATGCCCGAAGCCGAAGCGGCGACGTATCACATCAACCCGTTCGACCTGACCAAGGTCTGGCCTCATGGCGACTATCCGCTGATCGAAGTCGGCGTGCTGGAACTGAACCGCAACCCCGAAAACTACTTCGCCGAAGTCGAGCAGGCCGCCTTCACGCCGGCGAACGTGGTGCCCGGCATCGGCTTCTCGCCGGACAAGATGCTGCAAGGCCGCCTGTTCTCGTATGGCGACACGCACCGCTACCGCCTGGGCATCAATCATCACCAGATTCCGGTGAACGCGCCCAAGTGCCCGTTCCACAGCTTCCATCGCGACGGCGCGGGCCGGGTGGACGGCAACGCCGGCGCCACGATCAACTACGAGCCCAACAGCGCGGGTGAGTGGAAGGAAACGCCTTCGGCCGCCGAAACGCCGCTGGCGCTGGACGGCCAGGCCGCCGCGCGCTGGAATCATCGTGTCGACGATGACTACTACTCGCAACCGGGCGCCTTGTTCCGACTGATGACGCCGGTCCAGCAGGAACTGCTTTTCGGCAACATCGGCCGCCACATGGCCAGCGTGCCGGAAGTAATCCAGCGCCGCCAACTGGATCATTTCCGGAAGGCCGATCCCGCCTACGCCGAAGGCGTGGCCAAGGCGCTGGGGCTGAAGCTGTAGTCGGCTGGCGCAACCCATGAAAAAAGGGGTGGCCTTGTTGAGGCCGCCCCTTTTTTTCAGCGTGCAATCTGCGCAACAATCGCTGCGACAATCACCGGAACAATCGTCGCGAAAATCGCCGGAACAACTGATCCAACAATCCTATCCGACAAATCAATCCAGCAACCCGCGCGCGGCCGTCAGCGCTGCATCCCCCAGCGCCTGACCGTCAGCCGCTCCAACGTGTCGAACGCCAGGTTTTCCACAAGCAGGCCGATGATGACCACCGCGGCCAGGCCCGCGAACACCCGGTCTGTGTATAACTCGTTGCGGTTCTGGAAGATATACCAGCCCAGTCCGCCCTTGCCGCTGGACGCCCCGAACACCAGCTCGGCGGCGATCAGCGTGCGCCACGCGAAGGCCCAGCCAATCTTCAGACCCGCCAGGATGGCGGGCAGGGCGGCGGGCACCAGGATCTGCAGAACGTAGCGCAACCCGGTCAACCCGTAGTTGCGACCGGCCATGCGCAATGTTTCCGATACCCCAAGGAAGCCCGCATACGTGTTCAGCGCAAGCGCCCACAGCACGGAATGGATCAGCACGAACACCAGGCTGCCTTCGCCCAGCCCGAACCACAGCAGCGCCAGCGGCAGCAGGGCAATCGCCGGCAACGGATTGAACATGGCGGTCAATGTGGACAACAGGTCGCGGCCGAAGCGCGTGGACACTGCCAGCGTGGTCAGCACGAAGGCGAGCGCGACGCCCGCCAGATAACCCTGCACCAGGACGCGCAGCGATTGTCCGGCACGGGCCAGCAACTCGCCGCTGGTGATGCCCTGCACGAAGGCCTGGGCGGTCTGCCATGCCCCGGGCAAGAGCAGGTCATTGTCGGTATAGCGCGCCGCCAGTTCCCACAGGCCCGCCAAGAGGGCCAGGATCACCAGCTTGCGCAGGCTGGCGTGCTGCCACAGGCGCTCGTGCCACGGCAGCGGCGTCTCGGCTGCCTGTGGCGGCAGGGGTGGCAGGTTGTATTCCACCTCGGGGCGCACGAATGCCGATCCGGTCTGGCTGATGTTCACGGGCGCTCCTTTCAGGCTGCGGCGCGCTCGGCCTGAGCGAGCGGTGGGGTATCGAACAGCAAGTCATGAATGCGCCGCGACGCGGCCTGGAACGCCCCCGATCCCTGGCTGTGCAGATCGAAGGCGTGCGCATTCAACTCGGCGCGCACCCGGCCCGGATGCGGCGACAGCAGCAGGATGCGGCTGCCGAGCACCAGTGCCTCTTCAATCGAGTGCGTGACAAAGAGCAGCGTGAACCGCACGTCATCCCACAACGCCATCAGCTCTTCCTGCATCCGCCGCCGTGTCAGCGCGTCCAGCGCCGCGAACGGTTCGTCCATCAGCAGCACGCGCGGCTGCATCGCCAGCGCCCGCGCAATGGCCACGCGCTGCTTCATGCCGCCGGAAAGCGTATGCGGATAGGCATCGGCAAAGGCCGCCAGCCCCACCTTGTCCAGATAGTGCATCGCCCGTTCATCGGCCTCGCGCCGGTTGAGCTTGCGCGAAGCCAGCAGCGGAAATGCCACGTTCTGGCGCAGCGTCTTCCAAGGCGGCAACTGGTCAAACTCCTGGAACACCACGATGCGGTCCGGACCCGGTCCTTGCACGGCCTTGCCGTCGATGGCGATGCGACCCTCCGTGGGTTCGATGAAACCCGCGATCGCCTTTAGCAGCGTCGACTTTCCGCACCCGGACGGCCCCAGCAGGATGAAACGCTCGGCGCCGTGCACGTCGAAACTGACCTGATGCGTCGCGCGCACGCGCCGTTCGCGGGTCTTATATTCGATGGACACCTTATCCACAGCCAGCAAAGGCGTGGGCCTGTCAGCGTTATCCACAGGGGCGGCAGTCACACCCATGTCAGCTACCCCGCGCCGTGACCGCGTCATCGAAGAAGTAATCGCGCCAGCTTGCGGGCGCGTTCTTGATCGCGCCGACCTTGTGCATGAACTGCGCCAGCGCATACGTGTTCTGCGGCTCAAGCTTGAACTGCACGTCGGGGTTCTTGATGACCTTCACAAGAAAGTCCCGGTCCTGCTTGGCGCCCGTGACGCGCAGATAGATGTCCGCGGCCTGCTCCGGATTGGCGGCGGCAAAGCTGGCCGCCTCCTTCAACGCTTCCTGGAACGCCTTGTACGTCTTGGGATTGTCGCGGCGGAATTTCTCGGTGGCGAACAGCACGGTCGAGGAGCTGGGTCCGCCCAGCACATCGTACGAATTGAGCACGATGCGGGCCTTGGGGTTGTCGGCCAGTTCCTGCTCCTGGAAGGGCGGGTTGCCGAAATGGCCCGTGATTTCCGTGCCGCCGGCGATGATGGCCGCCGCCGCGTCCGGATGCGGCAGCGCAACCGAGATCTTGTCCAGCTTGTTGTATTGCGCGTCGCCCCACAGCTTGGCTGAGGCCAACTGCAGCACCCGGGACTGCACCGACACGCCCACCGCCGGCACGGCGATGCGGTCCTTGTCCGTGAAGTCCGCGATCGTCTTCACATTCGGGTTGTTGGTGACGAGGTAATAAGGAAAATTGCCCAGCGACGCCACGCCCTTCACGTTCTGCTTGCCGTGCGTGCGATCCCAGATCGTCAAGAGCGGTCCGACGCCCGCCCCCGCGATATCCACAGCCCCGGACAGCAGCGCATCGTTCACGGCCGAGCCGCCAGACAGCTTGGCCCACTCGACCGAGATATCCACACCTTCGGCCTTGCCGTGCTTTTCAATGAGCTGCTGATCTCGTGCGACATTCAGCAGCAGGTAGACGATGCCGTACTGCTCCGCAATGCGGATGCGGCCTTCGGCCATGGCGGGCGTGGGCGAAGCCAGCGCAAGCACGGCAAGTATCAGCGCCAGGCCGGCGCCCGTGACGGCCTGGACCAGTCGATCTCGTAGCGTGGAAGTCAAACGCATGGCGTTCCTTGTGGATAAGTGGTGCGGGGTCGATGTACGCCGTGTCAGAACGGCACATCGCCCTCGATCGTCGTGCGGTACAGCTTGCGGCGCAGGTGATCGGGCGTGCCGCCCGCAAGATGGATCAGCGACCGGTTGTCCCAGAACACCAGGTCGTGCGGCTGCCATTTGTGCCGGTAGATGTGTTCCGGCCGGACGCTGTGCGCAAACAGTTCGTCAAGCAGGGCGCGGCTTTCGTCGTCCGGCAGTCCTTCGATCCGCGTCGTGAAGCCTTCGCTCACGAACAGCGCGCGGCGGCCGTTCTCCGGATGCGTGCGCACCACCGGGTGCACCACTTCCTGCACCTGCGCAATCTGCTGCGCGCTCAGGTTCGGGCGCCAGTTGCCTTCCTTCTGCAGTTGTCCGTACTGAGCCAGGTAGGAATGCACGCCGCGCTTGCCTTCGATGGCGGTTTTCAACGCCTCTGGCAAGGTGTCGTACGCCAGATGCATGTTCGCGAACAGGGTGTCTCCGCCTTCGGATGGCAGCTCCTGCGCGTGCAGCAGCGACCCGAGGCTGGGCAGTTCCTTGTACGAGATGTCCGAATGCCAGTACTTGCCCGCATCGCCCAGGCCGATGGGCTTGCCGTCTTCCAGAATGTTGGAGACGGTCAGGATCTCGGGATGCCCGGGCAGGTGGAACTGGTGCAGCACGTGGATCATCAGGCGGCCGAAGCGGCGGCTGAAATCGATGTGCTGTTGGGGCGTAATGCGCTGATCCCGAAACACCAGCAGGTGATGGTCCAGGTGCGCTTTGTGCACGCGCGCAAAATCCGCCGGCGTCAGTTCCCGCGACAGGTCCAGGCCGATGATTTCCGTACCCAGCGGACCGGGCAGGGGGCGCACGTCAAAGGATTGCGTCTGGGGTTGGGGGGCGGCGTGCGCTTCGCGCCGCAAGGCATTGCTCTGGGACATCGATCGCTCCGTTTCGCCATGGCGGCATGGCAGGAACGACCGATTATGGAAACGGCGCCATGTATCTCAAACGAAGTTATCGGCGTTTGATCAAAGCTTTACGTCATATAGCAAGAAGCCGCGGGGCAGGCCCGCGGCTTCATGATGAACCGGATATAAGCAAATAGCGTATCGGTACTTACCGGGCCGGCATGAACGCTTCGACCAGCTTCACCCAGTACGTCGCGCCGACCGGCAACAGCGCATCGTTGAAGTCGTAATTGGGGTTGTGCAGTTGGCACGGCCCCATGCCGTGATAGGTCTCCATGCGGTGGTCGCCGTCACCGTTGCCCAGGAACAGGTACGAACCGGGCACGGATTCCAGGAAGAATGAAAAATCCTCCGCCCCCATGAAGGGCGGCATGTCGCGCAGCACGTTCTCGGCGCCGAATGCGTCTTCGGCGACCTTGGCCGCAAACTCGGTTTCGTTCTCCCAATTGACCAGGGGCGGATAGGCGCGCACGAAATCGAGTTCGCCCGTGCCGCCGTACACCTGCGGCAAGGTGGTGGCGATGCGCCGCATGTCCTCTTCGATCTTGTCCAATGTCTCGACGGAGTACGTGCGCACCGTGCCGCGCAACACCGCTTCGCCGGGAATCACGTTGTAGGCGTCGCCCGCGTGGATCTGCGTGATCGACAGCACCGCCTGCTCCAGCGGGTTCTTGCTACGCGAGATGACGGTCTGCAGCGCATGCACCATGTCGGCGGCAACGATGATGGGATCAACCGCGGAATGCGGCTGCGCGGCATGGCCGCCCACGCCCTTGATCACGATGTCCCAGCGGTTGCTCGAGGCCATCGTGGGTCCGGACCGGAACCCGAACTGGTTGACCGGCATGCCCGGCATGTTGTGGATGCCGAACACCGCATCGCACGGAAACTTGTCGAACAGCCCATCCTGCATCATGGCGCGCGCGCCGGCGTTGCCGCCTTCTTCGGCCGGCTGGAAGATGAACACGATCGTGCCATCGAAATTGCGATGCGTGGACAGATACTGCGCCGCACCCAGCAGCATCGTCGTGTGCCCGTCGTGGCCGCAGCCGTGCATGCGGCCGCTGACCGTCGACTTGTGGGCAAACCGGTTGTGCTCGGGCATCGGCAGCGCGTCCATGTCGGCGCGCAGGCCGATGGTCTTCTTGCCGCTGCCGGCGCGCAGTATTCCCACTACCCCGGTTTTCCCCAGCCCGGTGTGGACTTCCAGTCCCCAACCGCGCAAGCGTTCAGCCACCAGGTTCGAGGTGCGCGTTTCCTGGAAGGCCAGTTCGGGATGCGCATGGATGTCGCGTCGCAGGGCGGTCAAGTCCCCATGTACGCGTTCGATTTCGGCAATGGTTTTCATGGCTGTGGATAAGCTGTCTGGATTGAGGGATGGCGCACGCGCAAAAGGCCTGCTGGTGCGGGAATTCTCGCGCCGCCCCGCATTCCGCGTCCAGCCCTTTTTCGGCGCAGGTCAGGCGGCATCGTTCAAATGGCAGGCGCTGTACTGCCCCGGCGCAATCTCCCGCAGTAGCGGGCGCTCCACCTTGCAGCGCGGCATCGCATGGGGACACCTCGGGTGAAACGCGCACCCCGTGGGCGGATTCAGGGGGGAGGGCAACTCGCCCCGGATGGGCTGATAGGCGCGGCGTCCCGGGACCAGCGTGGGCAACTCCTTGAGCAGCGCCTGGGTGTACGGATGATTGGCGCGCGCGAAGACGGTATCGGTATCCGCCAGCTCCACGATCCGTCCCAGATACATGATCGCAACGCGGTCCGAAATATGGCTGACGACACTGAGGTTATGGCTGATGAAAAGATATGTCAGGTCCAGATCGGCCCGCAGACGTTCGAACAGGTTCAGCACCTGCGCCTGGATCGACACGTCCAGCGCGGCCACGGCTTCGTCGCACACGATCAGCGATGGCTTGAGCGCCAGGGCTCGCGCAATGCCGATGCGCTGCCGCTGGCCGCCCGAGAACTGATGGGGATAACGCTGTGCAAAGCTCGGATCAAGCCCTACCTGCCGCATCAGGCCCGCGACGTACTCGGCCTTGTCGCGCGATCGGATCAGGCCATGCGCAGCGGGCGCTTCGCCGATGATCTCGCGCACGCGCATGCGCGGATTCAGGGACGCGTACGGGTCCTGGAAGATCATCTGCACGCCCAGTTCGTAGGCGCGCCGCTCGGGCCCTTTCATGGCATGCACCGGCTTGCCCTGGTAGTGCACCTCGCCCGCGGTCGGTGGCAATATGCCCGACACGATGCGGCCCAGCGTGGATTTTCCACAGCCTGATTCGCCCACGATGCCGATCACTTCGCCCTGCCGGACCGACAGATCCACACCGGCCACGGCATGCACCACCTGCGTCTTCAGACCTGCGCCCAGCAGATTGGCGATGCGGCCGGCCAGGTCCACCGGCTGCACGAAGCGCAGTTCGACGTCGCGCAGGGCGAGAATGGGCGTGGGATTGCGCTGCGCTTCGTTCATATCGCGTCCGGCGCTCCGGCATGCCAGCAGCGCACCCATTGCGCCGGGCGGACTTCCACGGGTTGCGGCTCGGCCAGACAGGCGTCCGTCGCCCGCGGACATCGCCCGCGAAAGGCGCAGCCCTGCGGCAGGTTCAAGAGCGACGGCGTCATGCCGGGAATCGGCACCAGGGGCTTGCCGCGAGACTCGGGCGTCGGAATGGATGCGATCAGCCCATGCGTGTAGGGATGCATCGGATGGCTGATGACCGCCTCGGTACTGCCGGTTTCCACGACGCGCCCTGCATACATTACCGACACGCGGTCAGCCAGCCCCGCCACCACGGCCAGATCGTGCGTGATCCAGATCAGGCCCGTGCCGGTTTCGCGGCAGAGTTTCTGCACCTCGAACAGGATCTGGCCCTGAATCGTGACGTCGAGTGCAGTGGTGGGCTCGTCAGCAATGATCAGGCGCGGCGAATTCAGAAGCGCGATGGCGATGGCCACACGCTGCCGCATGCCGCCCGACAACTGATGCGGATACGTCCGCAGGCGCTCCTCGGGCGACGGGATGCCAACCATCGCCAGCGTCTGCAGCGCACGCTGGCGCGCCTCGCCGCGCGACATCCTGCTGTGCGCCTGCACCGCCTCGATCATCTGCGTATCCACGCGCAGCACCGGATTCAGCGTCATCATCGGATCCTGGAAGATCATTGCGATCTCCTGTCCCCGCAACTGCCGCCAGCGCGCGGGCGACGCCGCGCGCAGATCCTCGCCATTGAGCAGCAGTTGTCCATCGACAATGCGGCCGGGGGCGTCGAGCAGGCCCATCAGGGAAAAACCGGTGATGCTCTTGCCCGATCCGGACTCGCCCACCAAGCCCAGGATCTCGCCTTCGGCCAGCGTCAGGTCAACGCCGTCCACCGCTTTCACCACGCCATTGCGCGTGAAGAAATGCGTCTTCAACCCGTGCACCTCGAGAATCGGGGCGGGGCTGGGCAAAGCGCGTTGCGCCGCGAGTGTCTGCATCGCCTCCCCCCTCAGTTCGCGTGCCGCGGGTTGAGCACATCACGCAGGTGATCGCCCACCAGGTTGATGGCGATGATGGCCAGCGCCAGCGCAATGCCGGGAAAGAACGAGATCCAATACTGGCCGGACAACAGGTATTCGAAGCCGTTGTAGATCAGCATGCCCAGCGACGGCTCGGTCACCGGCACGCCCACGCCCAGGAACGACAGCGTCGCCTCCAGGGCGATCGCGTGCGCCAGGTCGATCGTCGCAATCACGATGAGCGGCGGCATGCAGTTCGGCAGGACATGCCGGAACAACACGCGCGACCAGGACAGCGACATGCAGCGCGCCGCCTCGACATACTCCTTGCCGCGCTCGACCAGCGCCGCACCGCGCGCGGCGCGCGCGAAATACGCCCACTGCACGACGATGAGCGCGATGATCACTTTATCCACACCCTTGCCCAAAATGGCCAGCAACATCAGCGCCACCAGGATCGCGGGGAACGACAACTGGATATCCACAACCCGCATCAACAAGGCGTCGATGCGACCGCCGAAATACGCGGCGATCAGACCGACCGTGGCGCCGATGCCAAAAGCCGCCAGCACCGACACCGTGGCGACCATGAGGCTTGTGCGCATGCCGTAGAGAATGGCGGAAAAAAGATCGCGCGCCTGTCCGTCGGTGCCCAGCCAGTGGCGCATCGAGCCATCGCCGCTTTCGCTGCCCGGCTTGAGCTTCGAATCCATGATGTCCAGGCTGGCAAGATCGTAGGGATTCTGCGGCGCGATCCACGGCGCCAGCAGCGCCGCCCCCACGATCACGATCAGCATCACGAGGCCCAGCGTGGCAAGCTTGCTGGCAAAGAAGTCCGAGACGAAACGGCGCCAGGGCGACTGCTCCTTGGCCGGGTTCTGCTGCGGGGCGACGGCGGTGGGCGTATTCATCGACGGCTATCCAGGCGTACGCGGGGGTCCAGCACCGTGTAGATGATGTCCACCACCAGATTCAACATGACCAGGAAGAAAACGATCAGCAGCAGATACGCCACCACCACCGGACGATCGAGGTTGATGATGGAATCGATCAGCAGCTTGCCCATGCCAGGCCAGGAGAACACGGTCTCCGTCACGACGGCAAATGCCATCACCTGGCCGAATTCCAGGCCGGCCACCGTCACCACCGGAATCAGGATGTTCTTGAGCAGATGCACGCCCAGGACGCGCCTTTCCGACAGCCCCTTGGCGCGCGCGAACTTGATGTAATCCATGGGCAGCGCTTCGCGGGTGGCGGCGCGCGTGACGCGGATGATCATCGCGCACTTGGCCAGGGCGATGGTCGCGGCCGGCAGGGCCAGGCTCAGCCAGCCGTCCAGCGTCAGCACGCTCAACTGCAGCGAACCGATGCTGACCGTCTGCCCGCGGCCGCCGGCCGGGACCCAGCCCAGCATCACGGCGAACACCATGATGAGCATCAGGCCCACCCAGAAATTCGGCAGCGAAAACCCCAGCACCGAACCGGTCATGATGGCGCGCGAGCCCACCGCTGCCGGTTTCAAACCCGCCAGGATGCCGAGCGGCACGCCGATCAGCACCGACAGCAGCATCGCCACACAGGCCAATTCAACGGTGGCCGGCATGCGCTCCAGGATCAGGTGCATGGCGGGTTCGCCCGTCAGAAAACTGTTCCCGAAGTCGCCCCGCACGGCCTGGCCCATGAAGATCAGGTATTGCCGCCACAAGGGTTGGTCCAACCCCAGCGACGCGCTGATCGCGGCCCGCTGCGCTTCAGTCGCCTCCGGGCTGGCCAGCATCGAGACCGGGTCGCCCACCATGTAGATGCCGGCAAAGACCAACGCCGACATGACGAGCATGACGACGACGGTCTGCAGCAGCCTTCTGACAATAGTTGCAAGCACGAGATATCGCCCGGCGCGTGCTTACTTCTTCAGCGTTGCGTTCTGCGCCAGCGTGACCTGGTCCGGGCGGCCCTGATAGCGGATGTCGTTCTTCATCGCCCACACCGACAGCTCGAAATGCACAGGCAGCATGGCGAAGTCGTCCATGGCGATATTGCTTGCCGTGGACAGCAGCTCCGCACGCTTGGCCTCATCCATCGTGGACGAGGCCTGCTTCACCAGTTCGTCCATCTTGGGATTGGAATAGCGGCTGCGGTTCGTCGTGCCCTGGCCCGCTTCCGGGTTGCGCGTCATCAGCAGTGACGTCAGGGCGTTCGACATTTCACCGCTGGTCACGGACCAGCCCGCCAGATAGGCCGAGAACGAATAGCTGTCGCGGTTCTTGAAGAACACCGGGGGCGCCATCGCGTCCACGCTGGTCTTCACGCCGATGCGCGTCCACATCGACGCGATGGCCTGCGCCACCTTCGAATCATTGACGTAGCGGCCGGACGGCGAGCCCAGCGTGATCGAAAAGCCGTTGGGATAGCCCGCTTCCTTGAGCAGCGCCTTGGCCTTTTCGACGTCGGCCTTGGGGGCCTTCGAGTGTTCCTTGCTGGCGCCGAACATCGGATACGGCAGCAGGTTGCCCGCGGGCAGGGCAACGCCACCCATCACGCGCTCGACCAGTGCGTCGCGGTTGATCGCCAGCGACAAGGCCTCGCGCACGCGCTTGTCCTTCATCGGATTCTTGTCGGTGCCCTGCACGCCGGGCGACGGCTCTGCGTATTGGTCCAACGCCACGTACACGACACGCACTGACGGCGTTTCCTCGACAAAGAGTTTCTTGTCGGCCTTGAGCTTGGGCAGGTCGTCGGTGGGAGGATCCTCGATCATGTCGACATCGCCCGCCAGCAGCGCGGCCACGCGCGCGGCGGCGTTGCTGATGGGGCGGTAGACCACGCGATCCCATTCGGGTTTCTTGCCCCAGTAGTTGTCGTTGCGCGCCAGCACGAATTCCGCGCCGCGCTTCCAGGACACGAACTTGTAGGGACCGGTTCCGATCAGGCCATCGCCGCTGTTCAATTCGGTTGTCGTCTTGCCTTCGGCGGCGGGGCCCGACGCGGCCTTCTTCGACAGGATGGGCAACTGCGCCAGGTTGACCAGCAGATTGGGCGCGACATCCTTGGTGGTGATGCGGATCGTCATGGGATCGACCGCCTCGGTCTTGGCCACCGAACCCAGATACAGCGTGAAGGGCGACGGGCTGTTGGGCACCTTCGGCACGCGATCATAGGTGAACACGACGTCCTCGGCGGTGAACGGCGTGCCGTCGGAAAATTTCACGTTCGGCCGCAGCTTGAAGGTCCAGACCTTGCCGTCGACGGTCCACGATTCCGCGAGCGAAGGCTGCGGCTTGAGCTGCGCGTCCGTGGCGACGAGGGTGTCAAAGATGGTCTGGGAGATCTGCGTATTGGGCGTCAACGCGTGATATTGCGGATCCATCGACGACGGTTCGGTCTTCAGGCCGATCACAAGATCGCGGGCCATGGCCGAACTGAAAGTGCCACAGGCCATCACCACCGCGGCAGCGCCGCAGGCCAAGACACGCGAAAACCGAGATGCCATCGTGATCTCCCAGAGTTGTTTCGGGTTTTGAACCTCCGGGCCACAGTAACCAGCAAACAACGCGCCGCGCAACAGTTATATTCCCCTATTGTTTAGCCCTGCCGTCTCCCCCTGATATGTCCGCCTACGCCCCCATCGCCGCCATTGCCACCGCACCCGGAAGAGGCGGTATCGGGGTGGTGCGCATTTCCGGTGCGGACCTGTCCGGCCTGGTGCGTCGCCTGTTCCAGCGCGACCTCACACCGCGCCACGCGCACTATCTTCCCTTCAAGACGGTGGAAGGCGAATTGCTGGACGAAGGCATCGCCATCTACTTTCGCGCGCCGCATTCGTATACGGGCGAAGACGTGCTAGAGCTGCAGGGCCACGGCGGCCCGGCCGTGCTGCGCCGCGTGCTGGACAGTTGCCTGGCGGCGGGACGGGACCTGGGCGTGCGCCTGGCCGAACCGGGCGAGTTCACGCGCCGCGCCTTCCTGAACGACCGCATGGATCTGGCGCAAGCCGAGGCCGTCGCCGACTTGATCGAAGCGTCGTCGGTAGCGGCCGCGCGGGGCGCCATGGCATCGTTGTCAGGCGAATTCTCGGCGCGTGTAAACGACCTTTCGGACCGCATCATTCACCTGCGCATGCTGGTCGAGGCGACGCTGGATTTTCCCGAAGAAGAGATCGACTTCCTGGAAAAGTACCAGGCTCGCCCCACGCTGGATGCGCTGGCGGCCGACCTGTCCGCGTTGATCGCACAGGCGCGGCAGGGCGTCATCCTGCGCGAGGGCCTGCACGTGGTGCTGGCCGGCCAGCCCAACGTGGGCAAATCCAGCCTGCTCAACGCGCTGGCGGGCGACGACATCGCCATCGTTACGCCCATTGCGGGCACGACACGCGACAAAGTCGTGCAGGAGATCCATATTGATGGCGTTCCGCTGCATATTGTCGACACGGCGGGTTTACGTGAAACCGAAGACACCGTGGAAAGCATCGGCATCGCGCGCACCTGGCAAGAGATCGAGCGCGCCGACGTCATCCTCCATTTGCAGGATGCGACGCAGCCGGGCGACGAACTCGACGCCCAGATCACCGCGCGACTGCCCCCTCGAACGCCTGTATTGAAGGTGTTCAACAAGGTGGATCTGCTGCCCCAGTCTTTTGCTGCCGGACCGGGCGAACTGGGCATTTCGGCCAAGCGCGGCGCCGGCCTGGACGCGCTTCGCGCCGAACTCTTGCAGATCGCGGGGTGGAACCCTGGCGCCGAATCACCGTGGCTTGCGCGCGAACGCCATCTTCATGCGTTGCAGGACGCTGCGGAACACCTTGAACTGGCCGCCGCGCACGCCAGCCAGGACGACCGGGTGCTGGACCTCTTTGCCGAGGAACTGCGCCTGGCGCACGACAGTCTGTCCAGCATTACCGGCAAGTTCACCAGCGATGATCTGCTGGGAGAAATTTTCTCCAGTTTCTGCATCGGGAAATGACCGAAAGGCGCGGCGCCATGAATACGAATCCTCCCTTCCTTCGTATCCGCGCCGCCGCCCCCGGTGACGTCCCCGCCGTAGAGCGCATCGTCCGCGATGCGTACACCCCTTACATTGCCCGCAACGGCGCCACGCCCGGCCCGATGCTGGACGACTATCCGACGCGCGTGGCGCAGGGGGTGGTTCATGTGCTGGTATCGGACGAAGAAATCCAGGGCGTGGTGGTATTGATTCCCGAGACCGACACCGGTTGCATGCTGCTCGACAACATTGCGGTGCCGCCATCCGCGCAAGGCAAGGGCCATGGACGCATCTTGCTGCAATGGGCCGAAGACGCTGCACGCGGCGCCGGTTTTTCGCGTATCCGTCTTTACACGCAGGAAGTGATGACAGAGAACATTGCCATCTACGCACGGCGAGGTTACGTTGAAACGCACCGCGCCACGGAGATCGGACTGAACCGGGTTTTCATGCAAAAAGCCCTTTATTAAAGGGCTTTTTCATTAGCGCGAAGCGCTAGGACGCGGCATGAATGGATATGAGCTTTTACTCATGTTCCGCGTTGATGATCTTCGTCGGCTGGAACATTTTCCAATCGCTTGCCGTCATATTTTTGGCATCCATTGACATTATTTTTGCTTGGCCGCAGCCGGAACCGAAGCGCTTCCATCGCCCCCGGCGCATAACCTCGCAGCGTCGACAAGCGGTCGGGAAATCACGCCCTGCCGTGTGCGCCGTCACACAAAGCGCCGATGCGCATCTTTGCAAACATCATCGGCGGACATCGACCACCCAGTCGCGGCTCCGTACGAAAAGGCGTCCCGCGTTGCAAATACCCGCCAGTCAGGTGCCGCGTCCAGCCTAGCCGTCGATCCTGGCTGTCCATCCCAGCCGCCCATCCCAGCCGTCCGTGCCAATCGTCCGTGCAAATCGTCCGAGCCGGCCGGTCAGCAAGCCATCCACACGCCGGCCTCGACCGAATTCCCGCCGCGCGAGCCGCCCCGGCTCCGCCAGCAAGAGTGCCCGATTTGCCAGGCGGGAACGAAATAAAGCCGCTCTGGCACGGCCAAATTCCCGGATTTTTGCCCCGTTTGCAGGGGAGTCCCCCAATCAGAATCTGCGCATTTTCTGCGCAGCCGGTCGTGCGCTGCAGCGCCACGTCTCCCCTCGAATGCCTGGTTTTGACAACGGCTCCAAGGCCCGATTTACCCCCTTCCCAGGGCAGAAATCAGGGTAGGCGCAACCCGGTTTTCCGGGGTAAAACGGCCGTCTTTGGCGCTCATTTGCCAGAAAGGGCCTGTGGATAACTCCTAAGGCGCGTGCTTGTGCACATGTTGTGGAGGCAAGTTGAACAAGCGGGGTTTTCGGACGGGGTCCAAAATCTTGTCCAACTTCAGCTTTTTTCCCACACAGAGTTCTTGCACAGGCAAAAACGGTCGTAAGGCAATGAAAGAAAAGAGGTTTTCAAGGTTAAGGTAGTTATCCACAGCCCTTATTAATCATTAGTCTTTATATAAATAGAAAAAAAGGAAAAGCCAAACATGCTTTCCCATTCCGCCCATCCATCGCCCCCCGGACTGCGTCCATGCGTATCCTGCTGATCGAAGATGAAGCTGAACTTGCCCGCTGGCTGTCCAGAAGCCTGGCCCGTCATGCGGGCTTCGTCGTGGAGTGGGCAGATGACGGACTGGTTGCCGAAAGACGGTTGGCAATCGAAGATTTCGATGCGGTCATCCTGGATCTGGGACTTCCGGGCATGGATGGCCACTCTTTGCTGGCGAAGATTCGCGCGCGGGACGACCGTACGCCGGTGCTGGTCTTGACCGCGCGCGATTCATTGGCCGAGAGAATCGGAACACTTCACGAAGGAGCGGACGATTTCCTGCCGAAGCCCTTTGTTGTGGAAGAGTTGGAAGCGCGATTGATTGCCCTGATTCGCCGCAGCCGCGGGCGAGAACATCCGCGGCTGGCGCTGGGGAACCTGGTTTTCGAAACTTCGGCGCAAAAATTCACGGTCAGCGGACAGCCCTTGCAGTTATCCCCACGTGAACACGCGGTACTTCGGGTGCTCATCCAGAAAAGCGGCGAGCCCATCAACAAGCAGCAGATCCTTGACCGTATCCTGACGGCCGATGCGGACATCAACCTGGAAGCCATCGAGGTCCTGGTTCACCGGTTGCGCAAAAAATTGGCTGACACCGGTGTGCAAATCGTGACCATGCGGGGCATGGGGTACTGCCTGGAGAACCTTGTTGACAACTAGAAGTCCGCAAAATGGCGTTGATTTTTCGACAAAAAAACGCTCCCGGACCCTGAAGACGCAGTTGCTTTGGTGGCTGATTCCGACCCTGGTCCTGGTGATGATGGGCGCCTTGTGGCTGTCCAACCACCAGTTGCGCAACCAGGTCGACATTGCCTACGACCGCTCCCTCGCGGGAGCGCTTCGCGCCATCGACCACAACATATCCACAGCCAGCGGTGGATTAGCCATGGAGCAGCCGTACCTGATGCTGGAATTTTTCGAGCTGACGGCCAATGGCAGCGTGTTCTACCGCGTGGCCACGGAAGACGGGCTGGCCGAAATTGGTCATCCGGCCTTGCCCCTGCCGGAGCAGCCCCTGGTGTCTGGCGAACCGCGGTTTTTCTACGCGACCTACCAGGGGCAGCCCGTGCGCGTCGCAGCGCTGGCCCGGCCCATGGATCCGCCGCTTTATGCCAACAAGGGCGGCCGGGTCATCGTGCAGGTGGCCGAGGGTCTGGAAAGCCGCCAGGCGTTCCTCCACAAGGTGCTGTTGCGCTCGGTGGAGCGCGACCTTGCCGTGATCCTGATCAGCGTCCTGGTGATCATCCTGGGGGTTTTCATGGCCCTGCGTCCGCTTGAGCGCCTCCGGCAGGAAGTCAAAAGCCGTTCTGCAGACGATTTAAGCCCCGTGAGCGCTTCCGACATGCCAGGTGAGGTCCTACCCCTGGTGGCGGCCGTAAACCTCCATATGGCCCGTTTTGCGGCCTTGGGGAGGGTGCAGGCGCAGTTCCTAGACGACGCCTCGCACCAGTTGCGCACGCCTTTGTCCGTTTTGCGGACTCAGACGGCCTATGCCTTGCGTGAAACAGACCCCCAGGAGGTCCGTACAGCCCTTCTGGCGATGCAAGAGGGGTTGGACAGGGCCGTACGCACCACCAACCAGATGCTCGCTCTGGCGCGCGCTAAAGACGCCTCCCTGGCCGAAGGGGGTTCCACGCCCGAAACGGTGGACCTCGTCGACCTGGCGGACGGGGTGATCCGTACCCAATTACCGAATGCCCGCATCCGGCAGTTGGACATCGGGTTGGAGGCCGACAGCAGACCGGTGGTCGTTCAGGGCGCGGAGTGGCTGCTGCGCGAGGCGGTCAGCAACCTGGTCGACAATGCCATCCGCTATGCGTCCGCCGGGGGGGTGGTCACCGTTCGAGTCGAGGCGACGGACCGTGAAGCGCGACTGGCGGTCGAAGACGATGGACCCGGCATGTCGGATGAGGACATCGCCCGGGCGTGCGTGCGGTTTAGGCGGGGAGCGGCAGGCAAGAACACATCGGGCGCCGGCCTGGGTCTGGCCATTGTCGGCACCATTGCGGAAATCCTGGACGCCCGCCTCGTGCTCGAAAACCGGACCGGGCAATCGGGCCTGCGCGCCGCATTGGTGTTTTCCCGGAAACCGGGCCCGGATGCTGCGCCGCGTCACGAAATCGGTGGAAATTGAAAGCTTATGGAAAGCTTCGATTTTGTACGGTTGCGTCCACTGGAGCCGCTGGATGCGATCATTCGCCGCAGCGACGCTGCCAGCGATACCAAGACCTATAAATCCTGGAGACGCAAGAATGCAGACGACCCTGAAGCTGCGCATCGCAGCCATGGCGGCGCTTGGCGCCATCACCCTGTCCCTTGGCACGGCCCAGGCCGCCGATGAACCCCGGCGCCCCGAATGCATCGCGCCGGCCCAGCCCGGCGGCGGTTTCGACCTGACGTGCCGCCTGGCCACCGAAGGCCTGAAGCAGAGCGGGGCGCTCAAGAACACCATGCGCATCGTCTACATGCCCGGCGGCATCGGCGCCGTGGCGTACAACAACATCGTGGCCCAGCATCCGAACGAACCGGGCACCATCGTCGCGTTCTCCGGCGGCTCGCTGCTCAACCTGGCGCAGGGCAAGTTCGGCAAGTACAACGTCAACGACGTGCGCTGGCTGGCCGCGATCGGCACCGACTACGGCGTGGCCGTGGTGCGCAACGATTCGCCGTACACCGACCTGAAAAGCCTGATGGACGCCTTCAAGCAGGATCCGACCAAGATCGTGCTGGGCGCGGGCGGCACCGTGGGCAGCCAGGACTGGATGAAGGCTGCCCTGACCGCCAAGGCGGCGGGCGTGGACTTCAAGAAGATGCGCTTCGTCGCATTCGAAGGCGGCGGCGAGGCCGTCACGGCGCTGCGCGGCGGCCATATCCAGGCCTACATGGGCGATGCGGCCGAGGCGTTCACGATGCTCGAAGGCGGCGCCCCCATCCGCGTGCTGGCCGTCTTCAACGACCAGCGCCTGCCCGGCAAGCTGGGTTCGGTGCCCACCGCCAAGGAACAGGGCTACGACATCGTCTGGCCGATCATCCGCGGCTTCTACGTCGGTCCCAAGGTGTCCGACAGCGACTACCAGTTCTGGGTGGACGCGTTCAACAAGACCGCCGCGGCGCCCGAGTTCGAGAAGCTGCGCCAGCAGCAAGGCCTCTTCCCGTTCAACAAGACAGGCCCTGAACTGGACGCCTACGTGAAGGACCAGGTCAAGCAATACGGCGAGCTGGCCGACACTTTCGGCCTGATCAAAAAGTAAGCCAGCCGCAAGGACTGCCCCCCGATTGCGCCCGCACGGGCACCCCTGCCGCCCGCCTGGGCCGGCGGCAGGCCCCGCCACGCCGCGCGATCCGACTTGAACGGAAACCTGGACCATGAATGATCGAATCCTGGGCATTGCCGCCCTGGCGCTGGCCGTCTTCATGACCGCCGCCGGCTGGAGCATCGAGGCGCCTTTTGCCTACGAACCTGTCGGACCCCGCGCCTTCCCGCTGTTGCTGGCGCTGATCATCGGCCTGTGCGGCCTGTGGCTCGTCTATAAGGGCGGCCACACCATCGAGCGCAATCCCGCCGGCGCCAACGGACGCATCGCGTTGATGGTGGTGTGCGCCACGGCCTACGCCTTCCTCTTCCAGTGGCTGGGCTTCGTGATCGCGACAACGCTCATGACGATCTTCGTGGGCCGTTTGTTTGGCGGCAGTTGGGTCAAGTGCGCGATTGGCGGCGTGGTCATGAGCGTTTTCTTTTTCGTGCTGTTCGACAAGGTGCTGGACGTCGTCCTGCCCGGCGGACTGCTGGAGAACCTGATATGAGCGGCATTCTCGATCATCTGTCGATAGGTTTTGGCGTCGCGCTTTCGCCGACGAACCTCCTGGTGGCGGCTATCGGTTCCTTTATCGGAACCATGGTGGGCGTGTTGCCGGGCCTGGGGCCGGTCAACGGCGTGGCGATGCTGATCCCCATCGCCTTCGCTATGAACCTTCCCCCCGAGACCGCGTTGATCCTGCTGGCGGCGGTGTACGTGGGCGCGGAATATGGCGGCCGCATTACCGCGATCCTGCTGAACGTGCCGGGCGAGGCCAGCGCCATCATGACCACGCTAGACGGATACCCGCTGGCGCGCCAGGGCCTGGCCAATGTGGCGTTGTCTTTGTCCGCGTGGTCGGCATTCTTTGGCGCCATCGTGTCGGTCGTGGGCATCATCCTGCTTGCGCCGTTGCTGGCGAAATGGGCGCTGGCGTTTGGGCCGGCCGAATACTTCGTGCTCATGATCTTCGCGTTCTGCTGCCTCACGAGCCTGCTCGGCAAGCAGCCGGTCAAGGGTGTGCTGGCGGCGATGATCGGCCTGTCGATTTCGGTGGTGGGCGTGGACGCGAACTCGGGCGTTTATCGCTATACGTTCGATTCGGTGCACCTGGCCGACGGCGTCGATTTTGTGGTGGTTGTCATCGCGCTGTTTGCGGTCAGCGAGATGCTGGAAATGCTTGAGAAGGTGATGGCCGGCCACAGCGTCGAGGTCAAGTCCAGCGGCCGCAAGCTTTTCAACCTCAAAGAGATGGCGTTCACGTGGTGGAGCGTCGTGCGCAGCGCGCTGGTGGGATTCGGGGTGGGCGTGCTGCCCGGCGCTGGGGCCAGCGTCGCCGCCGCCGTCGCGTATTCGCAGGAAAAGCGCATCATCGAGGCCAAGGACCCCGAGGCCAAGTTCGGCAAGGGTGATATGCGCGGGCTCGTCGCGCCGGAAGCGGCTGCCACGTCGTCGGCAATCGGCTCGTTCGTTCCGATGCTGACCCTGGGCGTGCCGGGTTCCGGCACCACGGCGGTGATGATGGGGGCGCTGACGCTCTACAACATCACGCCGGGGCCGGTCCTGTTCGATACCAAGCCGGAGCTGGTGTGGGGCTTGATCGCATCGCTTTTCGTGGCGAACGTGCTGCTCTTCGTGATGAACGTGCCGCTGGTGCGGTTCTTCTCCAAGGTGCTGTCGGTGCCGGGTTGGCTGATGGTGCCGGGCATCCTGTGCATCAGCTATATCGGCGTGTATGCCATTAACGCGGGCACGTTCGATCTGCTGCTGGTCGCGGGCATCGGGACGTTGGGGTATTTTCTGCGCAAGTTCGGCTTGCCGATGGCACCGCTGGTGCTGGGCGTGGTGCTGGGCGACATGATGGAACAGAACCTGCGCCGCGCGTTGTCCATGACGGACGGCGATGTCGGTGTGCTGTTTGCCAGCCCCGTGTCGATCGCCCTGTGGTCGGGCGCTGCCGCAGTCGTCGTCGTGCCGCAGGTCCTGCGCCGCCTGCGCGCCGCAAGAAAGGTTGCCGCTGGACCGGCCTGATGGCGCGGCGTCGTGCGCCGAAGGGGGCACGCGCCTGCGCAATGCGAGGCCGGAAAATGTTGAGGGGCGCCTGTCGGCGCCCCTTTTTTTCAGGCGATGCGGGTGTTCCGAAACGCCTTTCCGCTATATGAGCAATTACTCATATTTTGATCGATCAAACCTGCTTCAGGCGTTCCAGCGCCGCGTCCAGTGTCGTGTCCTTTTTGGCGAAGCAGAAGCGCACGATCCGGTGATTGGACTCGGGCGCGTCGGGGTGGCGGTAGAACGCCGAAACCGGAATCACGGTCACGCCATGATTGACGGTCAGGTCTCGCGCGAAGTCGGCTTCGCTCTGCTTGGATATCTGGCTGTAGTCCGCCAGGAGGAAGAACGTGCCGGGGCTTGGCAGCGGGCGAAAGCGCGTCTGCGCCAAGCCTTTCGACAAGCGATCGCGCTTGGCCTGATAGAACGCCGGCAGGTCCAGGTAGGGCTTGGGATCACGCATGAATTCGGCCAGGGCGAACTGCATCGGCGAGGGGACCGTGAACACCATGAACTGGTGCACCTTGCGCAGCTCGGCGCTCAGGTGGCGCGGCGCGCAGCAGTAGCCGATCTTCCAACCGGTGGTGTGATAGGTCTTGCCAAACGACGAGATCACGAAGGCATGTTCGGCGAGCAGGGGGCGGCGCGCGACACTGGCATGCGGCTTGCCATCGAACACGATGTGTTCGTAGACCTCGTCGGACACCAGCAGCACGCCCGTGTCGAGCACGATGGCCTCGAGCGCGTCCAGGTCGCTGTCGTCAAGCACCGCGCCCGTGGGGTTATGCGGGAAGTTGAGCATCAACAGGCGGGTCTTGGACGTGATGGCGTCGCGCACACGCTGCCAGTCGATGCGGTAGTACGGATCGGCTTCCGTGGGCGCGCGCAATGGCACGGGCACCGCGGTGCCGCCCGCCAGGCGTATCGCCGGCAGGTAGGAGTCATAACAAGGCTCGATCACCACCACTTCGTCGCCGCTGCCGACCGCGGCCAGTACGGTTGCCATCAATGCCTCGGTGGCGCCGCTGGTCACCGTGATTTCGGTCTCGGGATCGTAGGAATGGCCGTAAAGGTCCCGCGTCTTGGCCGCGATGGCTTCGCGCAGCGGTGCGACGCCCGGCATGTACGGATATTGGTTGTGGCCGTCGGCCATGGCCTTGGTGACCAGCGCGCACAGCGCCGGGTCCGGATCAAAGTCAGGAAATCCCTGGCCCAGGTTGATGGCCTTGTGCTCGATGGCCAGGCGGCTCATCACGGTGAATATGGTGGTGCCGACGTCGGGGAGTTTGGAGCGGATCATGTTGGACGCGAAGTGAACACGGGTAGCCGAGGAAAGTTTTCGTAAGTATCCCACTAACTCATAATTCATTTTTCATGAGCTTCTAACGCGGACGACGATTGTGGTTCAGAACATGTTGGTGCGAGTGCTGGGCGGATTTTGCATTGCGTTGGCGGGGGCGTTGGTTGCGGTGTGGGCGCATCTGCCGTTGCCCTGGATGCTGGGGGCGCTGCTGCTGACCGCGTCCACCCGGATTGCCGGATTGCGGACGGCGTGCCCGCGGCCGGCGCGAAACGGCGGCCAATGGGTCATCGGCGCATCGCTGGGGTTGTATTTCACGCCGCAAGTCATCGGGCATATCGGTAGCAACGCCGGGCCCATCATCGCGGGGATGTTGTTCGCGCTGGCTCTTGCCTTCATGGGCACTGCCATCTTGCGCCGATATACCGACGTGGACTTCAAGACGGCGTGGTTTTCATCGGCAATCGGCGGCGCCAGCGAGATGGCCAACCTGGCCGAACGTCATGGCGCCCGGATCGACCGCGTGGCGACTGCGCATAGCGTGCGGGTGCTGCTGGTGGTGGTCACGGTGCCGTTTATTTTCCAGTGGTGGGGCGTTGCCGGCCTCGATCCGACGGTGCCCGGCCCGCGAGAGGTGCACGCACCCGGTTTGGCGGCGCTCGTCGCGCTCACCATCATGGGGGGCGCGGTATTCACGAAGTTGCGGCTGCCGAATCCCTGGGTGCTGGGACCCATGCTGGTCGCGATGATATTGACGGCATCCAGCATTGAATTGTCAGCCTTGCCAGACTATGTGCCCAAGGCCGGCCAACTCCTCATCGGCTGGTCACTGGGCGATCGTTATCGACCCGACTTTTTCCGCGCGGCGCCGCGTTTCGTCGCGGCGGTAGCGGGCTTTACGGTGTTTGCGCTGGCGCTTGCTTTTGGCGTGGGCGCGTTGCTGTCCTTATGGTCCAAAGCACCCGTTCCTACCTTGATTCTGGGCACGACACCTGGCGGTATCGCCGAGATGGCCATCACCGCCAAAGTGCTTCAGCTAGGGGTTCCGGTGGTGACGGCGTTTCACGTCACGCGCATGGTTTTTGTGGTGATTGTGACGGGTCCCCTATATGCATTTCTGGCGCGGCGGCACGCTAATTCCGCCTAACGGTATTGCCGTTCCAGTGAAAAAAATGCGACATTGGGGTAAACAACTATATGACTCCGTAATGCCGGATGAGTATGCTGATTCCGCAGTTGATTCAAGCAGCGCGCGGACGAGGTCTGCCGCACTGGCGACAAGCGGGAACACAGGTTTTGCACCGATCGTTCAGTTCGCACGGCGTCCTTGATTCATTGCATTTCGATTTATTTACAGGACGCTAGAGAAAATGGCTCAGAAGGGCAAAGTCAAGTGGTTCAACGCTGACAAGGGTTTCGGTTTCATTACGCCGGACGTGGGCGGCACCGATGTGTTCGCACACTTTTCCGCCATTCAGGGCCGCGGCTATCGCAGCCTGAATGAAGGCCAGGAAGTCGAATACGAAGTTAAGGATGGTCCGAAAGGACCTCAAGCGGCCGAAATTCGCCCGCTCTAAATCGGGAAATCCCAATTTCCCGTCAGCCAGGCTCTGCCTGGCTACAACGCCCCAAGACCGATGGTCTGGGGCGTTGTTTCATTTGCGCGTCCCTTTTCCTTCAAACGCTGTCGCCGTGCGCGCCAGTATTCCAGCGCTGCAAATAGGCTGGTAGTTAGTGTTCACTAACATATCCTCGGACACTGGATAACTTTGTGGATAATTATTTCCCGACATGAGCGATTCGATGCGCAGTTATGAAGCAAAGGGTTTGCGGGAATGCCAGTTTTGCACAGTTATCTGCATTAATTCCGCCTAGCGTCCAAGGTTTCCCGTGAATGCCCCGGCGCCCGGCCGCAGGCGCCCGCAGGGGCGCCATATGCCCTGTTTTCATAGGGAAACTCGCGTTTTCAGGGTCGATATGCCCCTGGCGCGGTGCGCCGTTTTGAGCCCTTATTCAGGCGAATAGGTGCCGGCCGAGACCCCCAAATTGGTCCCGTCGCCGTTGTTGTTCACAAAGATATCCCCATCCCGGTTATGCACAGAATTAAGCCCCTCGGACTCCAAATTCCGAGGCTTAGCCTGTGGATAGAAATGGGGATATCAACGAAAGGGGGAGGGGCCGGGAACGATATTTGCGGTCTGTGCCGACGCGCTGGCGACAGCTTGCGCTCCCGTTTTCGCTAGGGTCAACGGGCCGGCCAGTTTTGCGCCGGCAACTTTTCCACAGCGTTTCACATGGAGTATTGGCGCCTCGGCCATAAGGATGATGGCGCGGCGGTCACAGGACGAGCAAGATTATTGTCGGGTCAATGGCTGCGCGCGGAACTTCGCGAATTGCCTTTGGACTATCCGGGATGGGGACAACTTTGTGAATAAAGCGTCCCGGGATGTTGAGCCGCGGTTTGACCGTGGGTTGGCTTAAGAGTTCAGCCGGTGGGCTAGGCGGCGGCAATCCGGGATTTTCTTTGCGAACGAAGGGCGGGTTGGGATGGCCTGGTCTTTGCAATGCTCGATGCGCTCGTGGAGTTTGGTTTTGCGTCGCGGCATTATCACTGTGGATAAATCGAAGCACCGTGCCCTGAAGTTCCGGTTTGGGATAGTGCTCGGCTTGAGGAAGGTTCCGAGCGCTTGAGAATATTGCGCATTTACCACGTTGAGTTTTAGCGGCCGGTGGTACAGATCTGACCGAAGTGTGCAGCGCCTGTTGATAAGAATGTGCGTAACCCCTGTTTCGCGCAGAACAATGCTGGCGTTTTCATAGTGAGAAGTCGTTCTGGCTTTGCTGTGGATAAGCCTGTTGTGCACGCGAGAACTCGGTCCGGAAGATCGACGCTGGGCCCCCGCGAAGTGGCTGCCCCTCGCATCAAAAATCACCGAATCATTTGCTCGAGCCGGTTCGCTTGATTGTCTGCCCAATTCCGCCCGGCTTCGTTGGCTGCTCATGCGGTGAGAGCGGACCGATGAGGATTTTGCGGACGCCAAGTTTTGGTTCGTCACGCGGGCGACGGGAAAAAATTGGTTTTTTTGGGCAAGGGGTAGGGTAGGGTGGAATAAATCGATATTTTTCTTATTTCTTACCTTTTCCATTTCGAACGCGTTTATTTGAAACTGCCGCTGCGTCGGACGTGGAACCGATTGATAGGTAGTCGGGACTCTGCTTCGTGTTTCACGTGAAACACGAAAGTGAGAATCTGCTCCTCCATTCAAGAGTGCTCGGCCGCCCTTTAACGCTGTGGGTACACGCTGTTCCACGTGAAACATCGTTGAGTGCTTTCGGGCTTTTCGGCTCTTAGGCCGGCTTCCGGGCATCATGCTTCCGCCGAGCAGCATCACGCCTTGCCTCGCACATGGCCGGCTGTAGAGTTTTGGTATTCGAGGCTTACTGATAAGGGCTCCGACTTCCAGGTCGTGCGCTACGTGTCTCGCTACGATTACGCAGTGCCCCGTTCACTGAGCTCTGGGGTAACTTAGCCACGATGTTCCACGTGAAACAGCCGTTGTGGACGGCTAGGCATCACCGTGACTGAAGGGTTGGCTGCGTGGGCTTGGCTTTTCCGCAGGCAGTCTATGGTGCAACTGTGCCCTTCCTTCGCTTTTGGCAGGCTTAGTTTGCCCCTCAGCAACGGTCTCGGGAGCACCGACAATCCGACTGATTCTTGAGCTTCGCCGCGATGTTCCACGTGGAACATGGATGCCACGCGCTCATTACCGGCGGTTGGAGCTTCCGTTGCGTGCGTTGTTTCACGTGAAACAGTGCTTATTGAGTTTTTCCCGCTCGTTGGCGGTGACCGAAACACCCGCGTCTCGGGAAGAGGAGCGACAAGCAGGGGGGCCTCGGGGCACTGGGAGAGGTAAGCGTAAGAATGAAGCTGCGGCGAGGGCGAAGCCCTATCGCCAGTTGGGAAAAGAATGGGTGATTCCAAGGTACAGCAGCGATCTAGTGTGGCTGCGGTTTGGGATGAAGCATATGCGGGGAGTCTGCTATGTCGCGTGCAGCGCAGCCGTGGCTATATGCCAGGGCCGACCAGAATGCGGGATCTAACGGTCTGGCAGCGGGCAGGGACGAGCGGAATAAGTTGACGCTCCGTCGCCCCGAACCTTGAAGTCGCCACAGTCGACGTGTTTCCGTTCCGTCCCGTCGTTCGCGCCCCACGGGTTGCGCTGTGTTTGATCGAAGCGAAGTTCAGGCTTGTCGCCGCTCTGGTGAGTCGCGCCCGTCGGTTGTCTGCCCCGTGCGAGTTTTGAACCATCCTCATACTGCTCCCTCGTTGAAACTTAGCTCCATAATGCCGTATTGAGACTACCCATCCGTCGCCCACACTCCGATGTTCCACGTGAAACATGCTTGGTACGGTGTTGCAGTGCATACGCCCAAACCAGCAAGAATATCGACATGGCATATAACGTAGGCGCCTCAGTCAATCCTCCCTGCCTGAACGCCAGGTTCGCGAGGAAAGGGCCTGCTAAAGCTGTTAGCCAGGGGAAGAGGACGCCGGCGCACCCGCAGCACCCGCCTGAGACGCGTCGGTCTCTCGGCTGCCGCTCATCGAGATGGAAGACTGTGTAGGACCCCAATGGTGTTCCACGTGAAACATCGCTACTCCTCATCGCATCGCGTACTCAGTCGACAAACGACGGGTCCTGTTTCACGTGGAACATGGAGAGCAAACGTCGGCACGTGCCGATACTTTCAGCGGTCACTATCGGGGCCATTCAGTGAAACTTCTCATGACAGGCGATCGATACACCTCCAATACGACCTACCCAAATGTTTCACGTGAAACATGCAACCCCTGCCTCTATAATGAGCGCCGATCGCTCTCTTCTTTACCTTCCCCCCAATCATGGACTATCCCCGCGAATTCGATGTCATCGTCGTCGGTGGCGGCCACGCCGGCACTGAGGCGGCCTTGGCCGCAGCCCGCGCCGGTGCGCAGACGCTGCTGCTCACGCACAACATCGAGACCCTTGGCCAAATGTCTTGCAATCCGTCCATCGGCGGAATTGGCAAGGGTCACCTTGTCAAAGAGGTCGACGCCTTGGGCGGGGCCATGGCGTTGGCGACGGACGAGGCGGGCATCCAGTTCCGAATCCTGAATGGATCGAAGGGACCTGCTGTGCGTGCGACGCGCGCACAGGCGGATCGCGTCCTGTACCGCAAGGCTATCCGCGGACGGCTTGAGAACCAGCCTAACCTTTGGCTGTTCCAGCAGGCTGTCGAGGATCTGATGGTGGAGGGCGATCGCGTTGTTGGCGCCGTGACTCAGGTGGGCCTGAAGTTCCGCGCCAAGTCGGTGGTGCTGACCGCCGGCACGTTCCTCAATGGCCTGATCCACGTCGGCCTGCAAAACTATTCGGGCGGTCGCGCGGGTGATCCGCCGGCGATTTCGCTGGGCCAGCGCCTGAAGGAACTGCAGCTTCCTCAGGGTCGCCTGAAGACCGGCACGCCTCCCCGCATTGACGGCCGCACCATCAACTACAGCATCCTGGAAGAGCAGCCGGGTGACCTGGATCCCATTCCCGTGTTTTCCTACATGGGCAACGTGGCCATGCATCCGCGCCAACTTCCGTGCTGGATCACTCACACCAACGCGCGAACGCATGACATCATCCGCGGCGGTCTCGATCGTTCGCCGATGTACAGCGGCGTGATCGAAGGCGTGGGTCCTCGCTACTGCCCCTCTATCGAAGACAAGATCCATCGATTCGCCGACAAGCAGTCGCACCAGGTCTTTCTTGAGCCGGAAGGGTTGGATACCCACGAGGTCTATCCCAACGGTGTGTCCACCAGCCTGCCGTTCGACGTGCAGCTCGATCTGATCCACTCGCTGCCCGGTTTGGAAAATGCGCACATCTTGCGGCCGGGCTATGCCATCGAATACGACTACTTTGATCCACGTGGATTGAAGAGCACGCTCGAAACCAAGGCAATCAGCGGCCTCTTTTTCGCTGGCCAGATCAACGGCACCACCGGCTACGAAGAAGCGGCCGCCCAGGGCTTGCTTGCGGGTGTGAATGCGGCGCTGAAGTCGCAGGATCGCGAGCAGTGGACACCTCGTCGCGACGAAGCCTATCTGGGCGTGCTGGTCGACGACCTGGTGACGCGCGGCGTGACGGAGCCGTACCGGATGTTCACCTCGCGCGCGGAATATCGCTTAAGTCTGCGGGAAGACAATGCCGACCTGCGCCTGACCGAAATCGGCCGGCAACTCGGTATTGTCGACAATGAACGTTGGGAGGCGTTCAACCGCAAGCGCGACGCGGTTGCTGCGGAGGTCGAGCGCCTGAAGTCGTCCTGGGTGAATCCGCGCCTGCTGCCGGCAGAGGTTGCCGAGCCGCTGCTCGGCAAGGCAATTGAACGTGAGTACTCACTAGCTGACCTGCTGAAGCGCCCGAATGTTTCGTACGAGGCCCTGATGGGCGCGCGCAATGCGGACGGCTCGTTGCTTGCCGGTCCGGGCGTTGTCGAGGACGACGTGCTCTCGGAGCAGGTCGAGATCCAGGTCAAGTATGCCGGCTACATCGCGCGCCAACAGGACGAGGTGCAAAAGCACATTGCCCACGAACAGCAGCCGATTCCCGCAGACGTGGACTACGATGCGGTGACCAGCCTGTCGTTCGAAGTGCGTCAGAAGCTCAAGACCCATCGCCCCGAAACGATCGGCCAGGCCGCGCGTATTTCTGGGGTCACGCCGGCTGCCATCTCGCTCCTGCTCATCCATCTCAAGCGCCTGCACTACGGCTCGCGCAAGCAAGCGGCATGAGCCCGGCCGCCCATCAGGCCGGCACCGACATGGCCGGCCGACTCACTCGCGCATGCGAGCAGCTTGGCTTGGACGCCGACGATGCCGCCATCGCCAAACTGCTCAATTACCTGGCGCAGATGCAGCGCTGGAATCGCACGTACAACCTGACCGCCATCCGCGATCCGCAGCAGATGCTCGTGCAGCATCTGTTCGACAGCCTGGCGGCCGTACAGCCCTTCAGCGAGGCGCTGGCTGCGGAGCAAGCGCCGGCCAAGGTCTATGACGTCGGATCGGGTGGCGGCCTGCCTGGCGTCGTCCTGGCAATCATGCGCCCCCACTGGTCCGTGACCTGCGTCGACGCCGTCGAGAAAAAGACCGCGTTCGTGCGCCAGATGAGCGGCGCGCTGGCTCTGCCCAACCTGCAATCGCGGCACGCGCGCATCGAAACGCTGGATCCCGCCGAGTGCGACATTGTCACGTCGCGAGCGTTTGCATCATTGGATGATTTTGCGCAACTCGCGGGTCGCCACGTAGCCAAGAATGGTACCCTCGTCGCCATGAAGGGCAAGCTCCCCGAAGAAGAAATCCAGGCGCTGCACGCGCGCGGGGAATGGCAAGTCGACCATATTCAGCCGCTCCAAGTCCCGGAGCTGCAAGCAGAACGCTGCCTGATCTGGATGCGCCGCAGTCAAGGAACCCTATGAAGAACATACCCCCCAGCACATCCGCCCGCGTATTCTGCATTGCCAATCAGAAGGGCGGTGTGGGCAAGACGACCACCGCCATCAACCTGGCGGCGGGTCTTGCCACGCACAACCAACGCGTGCTGCTGGTGGACCTGGACCCGCAAGGCAATGCCACGATGGGCAGCGGCATCGACAAGAATTCGCTGGAATCGAATCTTTATCAGGTGCTGATTGGCGAATCGTCCATCGAAAAGTCGCGCGTGAAGTCGGAGTCCGGCGGTTACGATGTGCTGCCCGCCAACCGCGAGCTCTCCGGCGCCGAGATCGATCTGGTGCAGATGGAACAGCGCGAGCGCCAACTGAGGGCCGCCCTCGACACCGTCGCGACCCAGTACGACTTCGTGCTCATCGACTGCCCGCCCACGCTGTCCCTGCTTACCCTCAATGGCCTGGCCGCCGCGCATGGCGTCATCATTCCGATGCAGTGCGAGTACTTCGCCCTTGAAGGCCTGTCGGATCTGGTCAACACCATCAAGCGCGTCCATCGCAACATCAATGATGACCTGCGTGTCATCGGATTGCTGCGCGTCATGTTCGACCCGCGCATGACCCTGCAACAGCAGGTGTCTGCCCAGCTTGAATCGCATTTCGGCGACAAGGTCTTCAAGACCGTAGTGCCGCGTAATGTGCGCCTTGCCGAAGCACCCAGTTACGGTATGCCGGGTGTGGTGTATGACCGTGCGTCACGCGGCGCGCAAGCGTATATCTCCTTCGGCGCCGAGATGATCGAGCGCGTCAGGAAGGACCTGAACTAGTCGTACCAAATGTCCAGCGCCGCGCTCTTTTTTCCGCCACAGACAGCCATTTCCACGCCGCCCGCCGACGTGCGTGATGCGCTGCGCGTGCGGCTGGAAGACGCGGCGCTCAATGCCACCGCCGTGAGCGCGCAGCTGCTCTATGATGGCTGGCTGGTGCGTTTTGCCCATTCGCCTGCCAAGCGGGTCCGAAGCGTGAATGTGCTGGGGTTATCCACACGTCCTTTGGATGAGCGGCTGGCGTATTGTTCATCGTTGTATGCGCGCCAGGGTTTGCCCATGGTGCTGCGCATCACCTCCATCGGCCCCGATTTTTCGCTGGACGCCGAGCTGGAGGCCCGCGGTTATATCTACACCGGTGAGACTCGCGTCATGAGCACGCCGCTCGCTCCCCGCGCAAGCGTCAGGAGCGATCTGCATTTCAGCATGGTCGATGCCGAGCGCTTTGCGGCGGCGGTCGGGACGCTGCGCGGCTCATCCGCCGCGCACATCGGCGAACATCAGGCGCGGCTGCAAAGCCTCGCTGTGGATAAGCAGCCGGTGCTTGCCACCGACGCGGCAGGCCACGTGGTCGCCGCCGGCATGGCCGTGCGCGACGGCGACCTGCTCGGCCTGTTCGACATCGTTACCCATCCAGGACATCGGCGCAAAGGCTACGCCGCCGTGCTGGTGGAGCATTTGCTGGCCGCAGGCGCCGACGGCGGCGCCAATACGGCCTACCTGCAGGTTGAGCCGGAAAACACGGCCGCACGGGCGCTATACGCCCGCTACGGATTCAAAGACTGTTACGCGTATTGGTACCGCCTGCCCGCCGAGCAGGCGGACGCCTGAGCCCGGGGCTCAGGATACAAAGACAGAAGGAAAGAGGATTTAATATGGCCACCAAGAAACCCAAGGGATTGGGTCGCGGACTGGACGCCTTGCTGGGCGCCGACGCGCCTGCCATCGACAACATCGGCAAGGCTGTCGCCAAGCCCGAGGGTCCGCCGTCCACCCTGCCCATCTCGAAGATGCGCGCCGGCAAGTACCAGCCGCGCACGCGCATGGACGAGGGCGCCCTGGGCGAGCTGGCCGAGTCGATTCGCACGCAAGGCATCATGCAGCCGATTCTCGTGCGCGCGCTGAGCGATGCGCCCGGCCACTACGAGATCATTGCAGGTGAGCGCCGCTTCCGCGCGGCGCAGCTCGCCGGCCTGAAGGAAGTGCCAGTGCTGGTGCGCGAGGTCGCCGACGAGAACGCGGCCGTCATGGCGCTGATCGAAAACATCCAGCGCGAAGACCTGAACCCGCTCGAAGAAGCGCACGGCGTGCGCCGCCTGCTCGACGAGTTCGGCCTGACGCATGAACGGGCCGCGCAGGCCATCGGCCGCTCGCGTTCCGCCACCAGCAATCTGCTGCGCCTCTTGAACCTTGCCGCGCCCGTGCAGACCATGCTGCTGGCCGGCGACGTCGACATGGGCCACGCGCGTGCGCTGCTTGCCGTTGACGCCGCCACGCAGATCCAGCTTGCCAATCTCATCATCGCGCGTCGCCTCTCGGTGCGCGAGGCCGAAAAGCTCGTCACCAAGACCGCCAAGGAAGCCGAAGCCTCCGCTTCGCCCAAGAAGAAGACGAACGGCGCGTCGCGCGATCTGACGCGCCTGGAGGAAGCGCTGTCCGACCATCTGGGCACGCGCGTTGCCTTGAAGGTGGGCGCCAAGGAAAAGGGCCAGATCGTGATCGATTTCCACGGCTGGGAGCACCTGAACTCGCTCCTCGAACGCCAGGGGCTCTCCGGAGCCGTGGATGCCTGAACGCGCATTGCCCGTCATCGCGGTGCTCGCAACGGGCGGCACGATCGCGGGAGCCCAGGCCGACGCCACATCCTCGGCCTACACGGCCGGCACGTTTTCCGTGAACGACCTGCTTGGCGCGGTACCGCAGCTGGCCGGCATCGCGGAGATCCGTGCCGAACAGGTGGCCAACGTGGGCAGCCAGAACATGACGCACGAAGTCTGGCGCACGCTGGCGCAACGGGTGGACGTACTTTGCCAGGACGCGTCGGTGGCCGGCATCGTCATCACGCACGGCACCGACACGCTCGAGGAAACCGCGTATTTCCTCAGTCTGGTCAACCGTCATGACAAGGCCGTCGTGCTGGTCGGCGCCATGCGCCCGGCCACGGCGCTGGGGGCCGAAGGCCCGGCCAATCTGTACAACGCGGTGGCGCTGGCGCGCCATCCCGACGCGCGCGGCCGTGGGCCGCTCGTCGTCATGAACGAAGACATCCACTACGCCCGCGAAATCCAGAAGATCGCCAGCGCAGGCCTGTGCGCCTTCGCGTCGCCCAATCGGGGCCGTGCGGGCGTCATGCACGGCGGCGCGCCGAACTTCTATTCGCGCAACGCCACCACCTATGGCGCTCAAAGCGAGTTTTCACTCGCTTTTCTTGAAAAGGCCGGTTGGCCGCGTGTGGACATCGTCTATGCGCACGCAAACCTGCAGGCCGACCTGATCGACTTTCTGGCGAGCGCGGCCGACGGCATCGTGCTGGCGGGCGTGGGCGACGGCAACGCCACCGATCTCGCCATCGAGGGCTTGCGCCGCGCGGCTGGCGACGGTGTGTCGGTCGTGCGATCCAGCCGCACGGGCAGCGGTTTCGTCGCGCGCGATGTCGAAGTCGACGACGCCGGCCTGGGCTTTGTCGTGGCGCGTGACCTGAATCCGCAGAAGGCGCGCATTCTGCTGATGCTCGCGCTGTCGGTCACCCGCGACCCGGCGGCCCTGCAACAGATCTTCGACCGCTATTGACCGGCCGATTGCGACGGCTGCGCCGTCGCATCGCGTTGCTGCGCGAGACCAAGATTCGCCCGTAGCATGTCATACACCTGCCGGGTCAGCGGATTGATGAGATCCCGCCTTATCCACAGGAAGTAGGTCACGTCCGGCAGCGGCGGCAAACCTTCTTTTTCTCCCAGCACCCGCATTTCCGGCCCCAGCAGTTCCACGCTGCGCGCCGTCACGCCCAGGCCTGCGCGCAGCGCCGCCTTGATGCCCACCAGATTCGGCGCCACGTAGTTGGTGTGCCAGCGCACCTGCGCCTGCTCCAGCGCGTTCAGGGCCAGGCGGCGAAAGATGCTGGGCTCGTCCGCCAGCACGAGCGGCACGGGCGCATGGGAATCGTGCACGTAGTCCGCGGACGCAAGCCAGACGGTTGGCGACGTGCGCAATGCCACGCCTTCGAAGTCCTGATCGAAGCGCGTCGAAATGGTCAGGTCGATCTCGCCAGCGCGCAGCGCATCCATCAGGAACGGACTGCGATCAACCCGGATCTCCAGCTTTACTCGGGGCGCGACGCGCGCAATGTGCGTCAGCAGCGTGGGCAGGATGGTGTCGGCCACGTCCAGCGGCGCACCCAGCCGCAAATCGCCTTCCAACGGTCCATCTTGCAGCGCCCGCAGCGCTTCGTCATTGATGGCCAGCATATGCCGGGCGTACTCGACCAGCCGTCGCCCATGCGACGACAACACCTTGTTGCGGCCCTGCTTTTCAAAGAGGGGCAGTCCGATCATGGATTCCAGCCGCTGCATCTGCTGCGTGATGGCCGACTGCGTCTTATGCAGCCGATTGGCGGCTTCGGAGAAGGTTTCGTGCCGGGCGATCGCCGTGAGCGTGCGTAGCAGGTCGAGGTCGAGATTCCGCATTCTTGCCGAGGACAGGGGGCTTCCGGGATAACCCGACACATTAGCAGTCCTAATGGAATGTTCAAGCAAATTAAATTGTTGGGCTGCAAACCCGGCGATACAGTAAGTGCAATAACTCATGAAACAAGAGGGAACGTCGACGTGAGCACTGCACATCCTCATCAGGCCGGCATCGATAGCGCGGTCGAAAATATTAAAAAAACTGTAGGAAATAAGGGCCTGAACCGGGGCAGCCTGCAGGTCGTGCTGGATGAGCTGGTCGCGCTTGCCGGCAACACCGCCTGGTGGGGCGCCGATCGTTACCCGCCGCCCGAGGGCGACGAACGCCAGGCCCGCTATCTCATCGCCGAAGACGTCGACAAGCGCTACGCGCTCTACCTGAACGTAATGCGTCCGGGCAAGAAGATCGTGCCGCATAACCACACCACCTGGGCGTGCATCGCGGCGGTGGAAGGCGTCGAGTACAACTACGTGTACGACCGCATCGACGACGGTTCGGTGCCGGGCGTCGGCAAGCTGGAACAGACCGACACGGTCGTCGTCGGCCCCGGCAGCGGCATCGCACTCATGCCCGACGACATCCACGCGGTGGAGATCCAGGGCGACAGCGTCATCCGCCATCTGCACATGTACGGACGCGCGCTGGAAACGCTCGACCAGCGCGTGGGGTTCGACCTGGAGACGGGCACCTGCAAGATCATGCCCATCGGCGTCCAGACGCGGCGCTGATCATGAGCAAGCCTCTGCGGTCCGCAACCCGCCTCTTGCGCGCGGGACGTCCTCACCAAGGCTGGGTCAATACCCCGGTGACGCGCGCCAGCACGTTCGTCTTCGAGAGCGTGCAAGCCTGGCGCGAGACGCGGGCGCGCCGCGAAGAGGAGCGCCTGCCATCCTACGGCGCGCGCGGCACCGACAGCACGCATGCATTGGAAGACGCGCTTGTCGAGCTGGAAGAGGGCTATCGCGCCAAGCTGTACCCCACCGGCCAGGCCGCGATCGCCACCGTCCTGCTTGCCTACCTGCGTACCGGCGACCACGTGCTGATCACCGACGCGGTGTATGAGCCGGTGCGAAGGTTTTGCGCCGAGCACCTGACGCGCCTGGGCATCGAATTCACGTACTACCGGCCGAACGGCGCAGGTATCGAGCCGCTGATCCGGCCAAACACCCGCATGATCTACGCCGAATCGCCGGGGTCGCTGACGTACGAAATGCCAGACCTCACCGAGTTATCCACAACCGCGCAAAAACACGGCTGCCTGCTGGCTGTGGATAACACGTGGGCGTCGGGTCTGGTGCAAAAGCCGCTGGCATTGGGGGCCGATATTTCCCTCTTGGCCGCGACCAAATACCTGGGCGGCCATGCCGACGTCATGATGGGGGCCGTCATCACCAACGAGCGCGCCTGGCGTGCGCTGGAACGCGCAACGATCGATTTCGGCCAGACAGTCGGCGCGGACGACGCCTTCCTGGTGCTGCGCGGCATGCGTACGCTGCCGCTGCGCATGGCGCAGCACGCTCGCAGCGCCTTGCTGATTTCCCAATGGTTGCAGGCGCGGCCCGAAGTCTCGCGTGTCCTGAATCCCGCCTTGCCCGGCGATCCTTCCCACGCCATCTGGCGGCGTGACTGCAGCGGCGCCAACGGCCTGCTGACGATCGAGTTGTCAGACGCCTATACCGGTGCCGACGCCGAGCGGCTCATCGACAGTCTGCTGCTCTTTGGCATCGGCGCATCGTGGGGCGGCTTTGAAAGCCTGGTGATCCCGGTGGTCCTTGAGACCTGTCGATCACTCCGCGGTAACGAAGCCACCGGCCCGATGCTGCGCCTGCATATCGGCCTGGAAGACCCCGACGATCTCATTGCCGACCTGGAACGCGGCCTGGCCGCGCTGTCCCAACCCATCCGTTCCCTCCGAGCCTAATGATGCAGTCCAATAACGACCTTACGCACGCAGACGTCGATTCGCACACGCTCAAGCAGTGGCTCCACGAAGGCCGCGAAATCGCGCTCCTGGACGTGCGCGAGCATGGCCAGTATGGCGAGTCCCATCTGTTCTACGCCGCACCCGTGCCCTACAGCAGGCTTGAAGTCGACATCGTGCGCCTCGCGCCGCGCCGCAGCGGGCGCGTCGTGGTCTATGACGAGGGCGGGGATGACGACGTCGCGGCGCGCGCGGTCCGCGCCCTTGTCGCACTTGGCTACACCGATGTGCATCGATTGAAGGGCGGCATCGCGCAATGGCAGCGCGACGGTTACGCGGCATTCGCCGGCGTCAACGTGCCGAGCAAAACCTTTGGCGAACTGGCCGAAGAGGTTTTCCACACGCCGCGCATCGGCGCCCGCGAACTGGCCGAACGCCAACGGCGCGGCGACGATCTCATCGTGCTGGACGGCCGTCCTTTCGCCGAGTACCAGAAGATGAGCATTCCCGGCGGCATCTGCTGCCCCAACGGCGAACTCGCACTGCGCGCCCACACGCTGGCGGCGCGGCCGGACACCACCATCGTGGTCAACTGCGCGGGCCGCACGCGCAGCATCATTGGCGCGCAGACGCTCATCAACCTGGGCGTTCCCAATCCCGTCTACGCGCTGGAAAACGGCACGCAGGGTTGGTACCTGGAAGACCTGCAGCTCGAGCATGGCGCGCGCCGGCGGTATGACGACGACATCGCGCCGCAGGACGTCGCCGCGCTCGCGCAGCGTTCCGCCCGGCTCGCCAACCGCCATGGCGTGCCGTCCGTCGACGCCGGCCAGGTGCAAGCGTGGCTGCGCGACCCGCAGCGCACCACGTTCCTGTGCGACGTGCGCAGCGCCGAGGAGTTTGCGCAGGGATCCTTGCCGGGCGCGCAGCATGCGCCGGGTGGGCAACTCATCCAGGCCACGGACCAGTACATCGCCGTGCGCGGCGCCCGCATTGTCGTGTTCGATGGTGAAGGCGTGCGCGCCCCGGTCGTCGCAAGCTGGTTGCGGCAGATGGGCTGGGACGCCTGCACGCTTGCAGACGGCGTCGGCGCCGTCCTGGACCACGAACCAGCACGGCCTTCGGCGCCCGAGATACCCGTCCTGTCCGACTCGGCGTTGGCGGACGCGCTGACGCAGGGCGCGCAGGCTGTCGACATCCGGCCCAGCATGCGGTACCGGGCGAGTCACGTCGCCGGCGCACGCTGGTCCATCCGTCCGCGGCTGCATCGCCTGGCGCTTGATCCCGCGCGTCCCGTCATCCTTTTGGCGGAGGATGCCGCATTGGCGGCATGGGCGGCACGCGATCTGCACGCATCAGGCATCCAGGAGGTCAAGGCCAACACCGGCTCCCCGGAAAGTTGGTCCGCGCAAGGCATTTCGTTGGAGACGACACCGGCCGATCCGGCCGATGGCGACTGCATCGACTACCTCTTCTTCGTGCACGACCGTCACGACGGCAACAAGGCCGCCGCGCGCCAGTACCTCGCTTGGGAAACCAACCTCGTCAAGCAGATCGACGAACGGGAACGCGCCGCGTACCGGTTCCCGGCCGGCTGACGCCGCTGCCGCGCCCGCGGGCGCGGCGCTACCTGCTTCAACCTGATCAGTACGCCCCGGCGGCGATTGCCGCCGGGGTGCGGACGGTTCATGGCGAACCGGATTGCAAAGGACGGCCGAGCATCCGGCTGCCAACTCAAGGGGAAATCCAGATGAAGCAACATGCATTGCAAGCCTGCAAGACCGCCGCCGCCACGATGGCCGGCCTGCTGTGGGGATTCTCGGCCCACGCCCAGACGCCCGCGCCGCTGGCGGACTATCCGAAACAGGCCATCACCGTGGTCTCGCCGTTCCCGCCCGGTGGCGGCAACGACGGCGTTGCGCGCCTGATCGCCCAGGAACTGGGGACCATCACCGGGCAAAGCGTGGTGGTCGAGAACCGCTCGGGGGCGGGTGGCAACGTCGGCACCGCACAGGTCTCCCGCGCCAAGCCCGATGGCTACACGCTTGTGATGTCGCAGACGAGCGTCATGGCCGTCAATCCGCGCCTGTACAAGAACGTGGGCTTCGATCCGCTGAAGGACTTTGTGCCGATTTCGCAGATCACGTCGGCGCCGCTGGTGCTCGTGTCGCGCGCGGACGGCCCGTACAAGACGCTGGGCGACTATCTGGCGGCGGCGCGCAAGCAGCCCGGCGTCATCACCTATGCGACCCCGGGCAACGGGACGATGAGCCACCTGATGGGCGCGCTGGTGTCGCAGAAGGCGGACGTCAAGCTGGTGCACGTGCCGTACCGCGGCGCCGCGCCTGCCGTGACGGATCTGTTGGGGGGCACGGTCGACATGCTGATCACGTCGCCCGCATCCGCCGAGCCCATGGTGGCCGCCGGGAAACTGCAGATCCTCGCCATGAGCCATGGCGATGGCGTTGGGGTCTTCAAGCGCGCGCCCACGTTGAAGCAGGCCGGCCTGGAAGGCATCACCGCGGACGACTGGTACGGGCTGTTCGCCCCGGCAGGCACGCCGCCCGAGCGCATTGCGTATCTGGCGCAAGCCGTGGACCGGGCCATGAAGTCGCCCGCCGTGATTGCCAAGATCAACAGCGGCGGCAGCCAACCCGTGGGCAGCGCGCCGGGCGCATTCAAGAACCGGTTGCAGGAGGACACCGCCTACTGGGCCGAAATGGTGAAAACGGCGGGTGTGTCGCTGGACTGAACGCCCAGGCCCGACCTAGGGAAACCACGGGGGACGGTGCGCCGCGCACGTTTGCCAACGGGGGGCAACGTGTCTAGACTGGAAACGCCTGCATGCAGGCATTCCGTCGGCGCACTGATCCTCCGCGCGCCCCTCTGGGAGGGCATCGATGCAGACTTCCACGGCCTTGTCCGCGCAGCAGCTCGCGGCGTATGTTGCGTTCGCGCAGACGCTGGCGGACCGGGTGCGGCCCTTGTCGCGCAAGTGGTTCCGGCATGCGCTCACCGTCGACACCAAGGCCGATGAAAGTCCTGTCACGCAAGCGGACAGGGAAGTCGAGGCGGCCCTGCGCGAGGCCATCGCTTCGCATCATCCCGATCACGGCATATTTGGCGAAGAGTTCGGCGCCTCCCACACCGAGGCCGAATTCGTGTGGTCGCTGGATCCCATCGACGGGACGCGCGCGTTTATCTCGGGCAATCCGCTGTGGGGAACCTTGCTTGCGCTGCTGCACGGCGGCCGGCCGGTGCTTGGTCTGATCGACATCCCCATGCTCGACGAACGATGGGTCGGCGCGGTGCAAACGCCCGCGCGGCTCAATGGCCAGGCGTGCAGCACGAGCGGCTGCGCCGAGCTGGCCGACGCCATCCTGTACGCCACCTCGCCAGACATTTTCACAGGAGGCGAGCTTGGCGCCTTCGACGTCTTGGCCGCGAGGACCCGCATGCGGCGCTTTGGCGGCGACTGCTATAGCTATGGCCTGCTCGCCAGCGGCCACGTGGATCTCGTCGTGGAGGCCGGACTGCAACCTTACGATTACCTCGCCCTCATGCCCGTGATTGAAGGGGCGGGCGGCGTCATGACCGACTGGACGGGGCAGCCGCTAGGCCTCGGATCGCAAGGCCGGGTGATCGCGGCCGCCACGCCCACGCTGCATCGCCAGGCGATGCAGGTCCTGGGGGCGGCCATGGCCTGACCGGCGCGCCGCCCGCCCGCAGTTTCGCGCAACGCTTCAGCCACGGGGTGAACAAGCATGCATGCACTAGGGGTAACAACGGTGGAGGACGCAGAGCGGCTGGTGCAGTCCAGCCCGCTCTCGCACATCAAGGTTGGCCTGTCCGATGTGGACGGGGTCATGCTGGGCAAGTATCTGCGGCGTGACAAATTCCTGGGGGCGTTGCGTTCCGGACTGGCGTTTTGCGACGTGGTGTTGGGATGGGATCTTGACGACCAGCTTTACGACAACACGCAGTACACCGGCTGGCACACGGCGTATCCCGACGCAAAGCTTCGAATCGTGCCGCAGAGCGCCCGCCGGCTTACGCTGGAGCAGGGGCCGGGCGGCGAAGACATGCTTTTGTTCCTGGCGGAATTCGAAGGCGATGCCAGCGCCATCTGTCCGCGTCGCCTGCTGCACCGCGTGATCGACCGAGCGGCAGGGATGGGCTACGACGTCTATGCCGCGTTGGAGTACGAGTTCTTCATGTTCCGCGAGACGCCGCATTCCGTACGCGCCAAGCACTACCGCAACCTGGAGAACTGGACACCGGGCAATTTCGGCTACTCCGTGCTGCGCAGCACGGTCGAAGGCGATTTTTATCGCAAGCTGCTCGACATGTGCGAGCGCATGGACATGCCCATCGAAGGGCTGCACACCGAGACGGGCCCGGGCGTCTTGGAAGCGGCAATCGCCGTGGACCATGCCGCGGCGGCGGGCGACAAGGCGTTTCTGTTCAAGACCTTCACCAAGGCGCTCGCGCAGCAGAACGGCCTGATGGCGACGTTCATGGCGAAATGGTCGCACGAGCATCCTGGCCAGAGCGGGCATATCCACCTGTCGCTGCGCCACCATAAGACGGGACGCTCGGCCTTCTTCGACGAGTCGCAGCCGCATGGCGTCAGCAGCACGCAGTCTGCCTTCATGGCGGGCGTGCAGCGATATCTGCCCGAGTTCATGGCGCTGTACGCACCCACCATCAACAGCTATTCGCGCCTGGTGCCTGGCTATTGGGCGCCGCTGGACGCCACCTGGGGCATGGAAAACAGGACGACCGCGTTGCGGCTCATTCCGGGGAGCGACAAATCCCAGCGCGTCGAGGTGCGCATCGGGTCCGCCGACGCCAATCCTTACCTGGCCTTGGCGGCGGCGCTCGCTTCCGGATTGCACGGAATCGAGCAGGGACTGTCGCCCGAGCCCATGGTGCAGGGCAATGCCTACACGCAGCAGTTCCCTGCGCATCTGCATCTGCCCACCACCTTATGGGACGCGGCGCAGCGTCTGCGCGGTTCCGAGGCCGCGCGGTTGTTGTTTGGAGACGCGTTCGTCGAGCACTTTGCCGCGACGCGCGAATGGGAAGAACGGCAGTTCCGGCGCCACGTCACCGACTGGGAACTGGCGCGCTACTTCGAAATCATCTGAACCCGTCCTCCTTCACCCCAAGCCGCCATGACCGATGAACTGATCACCATCAGCCCCATAGATGGACGCGAGGTCGTCCGCCGCGCCTACTCCACCGAGGCGCAGATTGCGCAGGCGCTGGCCAATGCACGGGGCGCGCAGCCAGAGTGGCACGCGCTTGGCATCGAGGCGCGGGGGCGCCTCGTGGCGGCTGCCGTGGATCGCGTTGTGGCGGCCAAAGACGAGATCGCGCGCGCCATCACGATCCAGATGGGCCGGCCATTGCGCCACGCGCCCCTGGAGGTGGATGGCTTCACGGCCCGGGCGCGCCACATGATCGCGATCGCGGGCGATGCGCTCGCGCCCATTCCCGCGCCCGCGCCCGCGCAACCGGGCTTCACGCGTTTCATCAGCCGCGAACCCATCGGGGTGGCGCTCACCATCGCGCCGTGGAACTACCCCTTGCTGACCGCCGTGAACAGCATCGTGCCTGCTTTGATGGCTGGCAACACCGTCATCCTCAAGCACTCGGACCAGACGCCCCTGTGCGCGGAACTTCTGGATCGGGCGTTTCGCGAGGCGGGCACGCCGAGGGGCGTCTTCCAGTTCCTGCACGCCAGCCACGACATCACGCAGCGGCTGATCCGCGCGCCGGAGATCGGCTATGTGTCCTTCACCGGCTCGGTGCGGGGAGGGCGCATCGTCGAGGAGAGCGCGGCCGGGCGCTTTATCAGTGTCGGGCTCGAATTGGGCGGCAACGATCCGGCCTATGTGCGGGAAGACGCCGACCTCGAAGCGGCGGTGGATACGCTGGTGGATGGCGCGTTCTTCAATGCCGGCCAGTCCTGTTGCGGCATCCAGCGCATCTACGTCGCTCGCGCCGTTCATGACGAGTTTGTCGAGCGCGCCGTCGACCTGACGCAGCGCTACGTGCTCGGAAATCCCTTGCAGCCCGATACGACGCTCGGCCCGGTCGTGCGTGCGCGCGCCGCCGCGGAGTTGCGCGACGTGATTGCCCAGGCGGTCGATGCCGGCGCGTCAAACCTGATTGATCACTCGTATTTCAAGGATGCGAGCGAAGGCTCATGTTATGTTGCGCCGGCGTTGCTGACGCAGGTGGACCACCGCATGCGCGTCATGAACGACGAATGCTTCGGTCCCGTGGTGGGCATCATGCCAGTCGATAGCGACGAGCAGGCCATCGCGCTCATGAACGACAGCCCGTATGGATTGACGGCAGCCGCCTTCACGCAGGACGAAGCGGCCGCATTGCGTATCGGCAGGCAGTTGTGCACCGGCACGTTCTTCATGAACCGCTGCGACTACCTTGATCCGGCGCTTGCGTGGACCGGCGTCAAGCAATCGGGACGCGGCGTTTCCTTGTCGTCAGTCGGATACGAACAGCTCACCCAGGCCAAATCCTTCCATCTGCGCAGCCTCTGACGCTGCGTCACAGGAATCGAATCATGAATGTCCCCGCCGTCAACTGGAACTATCCCACCGCCATCAAGGCTGGCCCCGGGCGCATCAAGGAACTGCCGGATTACTGCCGCGAACTCGGCATGCATAGCCCTTTGCTCGTGACCGATCCCGGCCTGGCCGCGTTGCCCATGATCGCCGATGCAGTAGCGGCATGCCGCGATGTCAGCCTGGATTGCGCCGTATTCCATGACATCAAGGGCAATCCGACCGGACTCAATGTCAATGACGGCGTGGCGGCCTTCAAGCGGGGGCGCCATGACGGGGTGATCGCATTTGGCGGGGGATCCGCGCTCGATGCGGCAAAAGCCATCGCGTTGATGGCCGGCCAGGACAGGCCGTTGTGGGACTTCGAGGATGTCGGCGACAACTACCTGCGCGTCAACGTCGCCGGCATGGCGCCCGTCGTTGCCGTGCCGACCACAGCCGGCACCGGCTCGGAAGTCGGGCGCGCGTCAGTCATCACCGATGAGGCAGCGCAGGTCAAGCGCATCATCTTCCACGCCCGCATGCTGCCGTCCATCGTGATCCTGGACGCCGAACTCACGGTCGGCCTGCCGCCGAAGATCACGGCTGCCACCGGCATGGACGCGCTCTCGCACAACCTCGAGGCCTATTGTTCGCCGTTCTTTCACCCCATGGCGGCCGGCATCGCGCTTGAAGGCATGCGCGTCATCAAGGAGTATCTGCCGCAGGTTGTCGCCGACGGCGCAGATCTGCAGGCGCGCCAGCAAATGCTGGTCGCCTCGTGCATGGGCGCCACCGCCTTTCAGCGCGGCCTGGGCGCCATGCATGCGCTCGCGCATCCACTTGGCGCGCTCTATGACGCGCATCACGGGTTGCTCAATGCCATTCTGATGCCCTATGTGCTGAAGGCCAACGAGCAGGCCGTCGCGCCGCGCCTCGAGGCGCTTGCCCGCTACCTCGACTTGCCGCAGCACGGGCCCGGCGCGGTGCTGGACTGGGTCCTCGCCCTGCGCGAGGCAGTTGGCATCCCGCATACGCTGGCTGATATCGGCCTGGATGACGCGCAGGCGGAGCGGGTAGGGCGCATGGCGAGCCAGGATCCATCCGCCGGAACCAACCCCGTAAATTTCTCCGCCGAAAAATATTCTCAGCTTTTTCGTGCAGCAATCCGCGGAAACCTGTAAGCTTCGCCCCCTCTGCGCGGAAACGCGGCGGAGGCAGAACATGAATTATGAATTTTTCGTCCGAATGGTTTGACAGCGGATTTGAAAGTGTTCATAATCTCAAGTTCTCCGCTGGAGGGGT
>DALZRX010000003.1:0-49784 GCA_032015805.1 Achromobacter sp. | reverse complement strand
GGCCGCAACCGGCCCGGGGTCCGCGCGCATGTCCACGCGCGCCGACGTGGGCGCGAAGGCCGTCCATTGCTGGGCGGGACGCGCCAGCGCGGGCGCCCGCACAGGCGTTGCCGTGGGCACGGCCAGCCACACCAGGAGCAGCAGCGGCGCAAGCAAAAGCAGCCATCGGTGCAGACGCCGGGTTTCCCGCCGTCGCTTCGACCAGATGCGCAGTTCGCGCCAACATGGGCGCACGATGAAGAAGCCGATCTCCACCGCGAACAACAATACCCCCAGCGCCTTGAAGAAGAAGTGATAGACCGCGACCGCGATCGCGAGGTAGACCGTCAGGCGGTAGATCCAGGTCACCCACGCAAAGACGATGAGGCGCCGCCGATCCGCGGGCGCAAAGACTTCCGGCCAGGCTTCATGCCAGCCCAGCAGGCCGCGGCGCAGCGCGGTGCGGGCTTGAGCGGCCGCACGCTCATGAAGATTGGGCATGTCCAGCCAGTCCGACAGAATGAAATAGCCGTCGAATCGCATGAACGGACTTGCGTTCAGCAGAAGCGACAGTACCCAGCTCGTCGTGGCAAGGTAGAAGCAGGCCTGCCGAAGGATGCCCGGCGGCAGCAACGCCCAGCCCAGTGTCGCAAGCCCGGCAATCGCCAGTTCGGTGACGATGCCCGCGGATGCGATCATCAGCCGCCTGCGGGACGATGCGAGCCGCCACGACTCACTTGTGTCGGTGTAGAGCATGGGCCACATCACCAGGAAGGCTACGCCCATGTGCCCTACCCGCACGCCAAAATGGGTAGCCATCAGCGCATGGCCGAATTCATGCAGCGTCTTGGCGACAACCAGGGCCAGCGCAAAACCCAAGGCGCCCTGCCAGGACACGGATTCAAAAAGCGTGTGCTGGAAGGTATCCCATTGCCGCAAAGCCAGAACAATGCCCAGCAGGGACAACGCCGCAACAGTCCATGGCGTGGCCGGATGGAACAGGAAACGCAGCGCGCGGTGCAGTCGGCCCAGCCAGTATGTCGGGTGAATCAGCGGAATGCGGAAGAACAGATAATTGTGCAGCCACCATTTCGGCTTGCTCCACGGCCGGCGCGGTTCCGAGCGCGCCATGGCCTGGCTCTGCGACGGCGCCGGCCGCAGCAGATCGTTCATGCGCAGGAAGTCGGCAAACTCGCGCAGTTGGGTTTCGTCGGGTTGCAACGGGGTCCGGCGGCGGATGTCGGCCAACAGATCGGTGGGCATCAGCCGCCAGCGTGCCAGAAACTCGAACTCCAGCCAGCCGATACGAAAATGGCGGTTACGCACCGGGTCTTCAATGATCCATGCCGGGCTGCCGTCCGCGTGAGGTCCTGCGGAGAAGAGACGCAGATCTTCCCGCAAGCCAGGCAAGGATTCGATGGCGGCGGAAGCAGTCATGGCGGCCACCTCACAGTCCCAGAAACGCGCGCAGCGCCGCCACGGGACGCCGCACGAGCTCGAAGCCCAGCACGGACTGGCCCCCCGACAGCCGGGCCGTTCCCTTCAGGCCGATGCGGGCGCCCTCACCTTCATCGACGCTGGCCCGCAGGCGGTAGCTGGGCACGCCCTCGGGGGTGAGCGTCGCCTGGTAGCTGGTTTCGATGATCTTGCCGCGCAGCGGATGCATCGGCCGTACGGTCAAGTACAGGTCCACCGGCGCGCCGACCTCCAGCGCGATCGCATCGGAGGCCGGCAACTGCACCAAGATGGCAGGCTTGGCGGGATCGGCCAGCTGCATGATGCGCTCTCCTGTCACGACAGGCTTGCCGACCCAGTCGTTGGGGTCGCTGAACACCGCCACGCCGCCGCGCGGCGCGCGCGTTTCCAGCCGTTGCAACTGGGACCGGATGGACGCCAGCTCCGCGCGCCGCTCTTCAGCTCGGCTCTGCAACAGGGTCAGCCGAGCGCGGCTGTCCTCGCTGCGGAACGCCGTCTGGCTGGCGGCCAGGTATTCCGCATCCGCAACGGCCACGGCTCGGGCGGCGACCTCCTGCCGGTGGCTGAGCGTGGTGTCGTCCAGCGAAAACAGCAGTTGGCCGGCCTGCACCTCCTGGTTGGGCCGCACGTGAACCGCCTTGACGACGCCATCCAGCGGGGCACTGATCATGGCCAGATCCAGCGATGTGACTTCTCCCGGCGCGAGAGCCCGTTGGCGTACAGGCAGGAAGCACAACGCCACCAACACGATGAGTGCAAGCCTGATCATCCAGGCCTTGCGCCCGCGACGCTGGCGGCCCGAGCGGCGAGCGAGCAGTTCCCAGCTATAGGCCCACGTCTGTGCCAGACGTTTCATGACCGCGGCGTGGCCGGCTGTCGGCGCCTGATCCAGCAAATACACGGCCCAACCCAAGGGGGTGCCGGCCCGGCGCTTCAGCGGCAACAGCCAGGCGCCCGCGGGCCACCATTCTCGCCATCCCTGCGCCACGAGCTCGGCGCCGGGCGCTCCGTCTTCCGGCGGTTCCAGCCAATCCTTTCCCTGAAGTGCCTGCGCGCGAATCCATTTGCGCGCCTGCCCAAGCCATACGAGATACGGTGAATCGTGGTCGACCGACACGAGTCCCGAGATATTCAGCAGGCGCCAGTCCGTTCCCGTGTCCTCGAAAACCAGGGCCTGCCGATAGTGCAGCAGGGGATGCGGGTCGTTGGCGATGTGAAAGCTGAGCTGCTGAACGTCGTCGGCCTGCCGCGCCAGGCCTTCCACCTCCGCCACTTGCAGCAACAGGAGAATGTCGTCCTGCATGGCCGCTACCGGGAAAAGCCGAAATTGGCGATGCCGCTCATGCCGGGCAGCAGTTCGTGCCCGGGATCCTCCGCCCTTCCCTCAAGTTCAATCGTTTGCGCCACCGCGTCAACCCGGGCATTGATCGCGGTGACGCGCGCCTCATACTGCTTGCCGGTTTCGATAACGTCCAGCTTGAAGGGGCTGCCTACCTTGACGCTCGCCATCTGACGCGACGGCAGGTTCAGTCTGAGCCGGGGCGGACCATCGCTGACCAGGTCGATCAGCGGGGCCCCGGCATTGACGGTCTCGTAGGGCCGCACGTAGACCCTGGCGATACGCCCCGCGAACGGGGCGGCGACCGTGCAATAGTCGACCTGCGCCTGCGCCAGCGTCTGTGCCGCCGCTGCCCGTTCCGTCGCGGCGCGCGCCAGCGCGACTTCGGTGTCGCCTGCGGCGTCCAGCTTGCGCAGTCCCACCTTGGCGCGCAAGCTTTCGCGCGCGCCAGCCAGTTCGGCGGATGCCATCTTCAAACGGGCCTGCGGTTCGCCGCAGTCCAGGCGGAACATCACCTCGCCTTTCTCCACGTGGCGGCCCAGATGCGCGTCCATGGATTGCAGGCGGCCCGCCATCGGCGCGGCCAAGGTGCTCTCCGGGTCTGCCGCCAGAAGTACCCGGATGGCATTCGGATCGGTGGACAGGTCGGGCATCCCGCCCGGCGCGCCAACCTGACCGTACGCAGCAAGGTTTACACCCGAGAGGACAGTCATAAGTACGATCGGAAGCCGCTGCAGGCATCGCATCATTTCGCCTCGCTTTGGGCCAGCAGCGTCGTGCGCTCCCAGTCCATCATGGTCTTCTGGATCCCCGCAGCCAAGGTGGCGACGTCGTGGCTCGCGATAACGTCCGGCATCACGTCAAGGCCGATGGAGTTGTAGAGCCGGCCCCATGCGGCCTGCGCGTCCGAATATGCGGCATAGCGCTGGTACTGGGACAGCAGCCACCGGGCGTCCGCGCGAATGAACTCCAGTTTCGAGTCAGCGGAAATGCTGGCGCTGGCCTCGGCATAGTCGCGCAACCTGCCGTCGACCTGCGTGCTCTGATCGGCAAACTGGTACTGCTCGCGCGCCAGGTAATAGCGCTGGGCGGCAACGCGCACCTGGGTCAGGACGGCCATGGAAAGCGCCAGGCGCCGCAGGTCGGCAACCTTGTTTTGGTTTTCACCCGCCGCCTGGAGCGCAGGCGCCTTGAGCAGGCTGAGAAGATTCCAGGACACGCGTACGCCCACGGAGGACCACGTATTGTTGTAGAGATATTCGTTCGAATCGTAGTGGGCGCCAGCGTTGACGCTGATGTGCGGCCAAAGTTCAGCCTTGGCAATTCGTATGTCGTTTTCCGTCACCCGTTTGCGATACCACTCCTCCATGATCTCCGGCCGATTCTGCAGCGCCAGCTGTTCCAGACCGGGAACATTCATGTTTGGCAGGGGAATAGGCGGCGGATTTTCGTCCGCCACCAGGAAATCCGTGCCCGGCGGCAAGGACATCAGGGCCGCAAGCTCGGCGCGCGCCAATTCCAGATCCTGCCGGCGCGTCGACAGCAGGCCCACCGCATCCAGCAAGGCCCGCTGGTACGCCAGCGCCTCCTGCCGTGGCAGCAGGCCGCGCCGTTCGGCTTCGCGCGCGTTGTCCAGCCCTGTGCGTACGCGCACCAGCAGATCGTCGACCGACGCGATCAGCCGCTGCGCGCCTACGGCCCGCCAATAGGCGTTGCGCACGTCCTGCAAGACGTTCTGGACGACCTTGCGCCGGCGCTCCTCCGCCATCAGCACCTGGTCCATCTTCTGCTGCGAGCGCTCGTAGGCCACGACGAAATCCAGGGTGCTCCAACTGAGTTCAAGATCCGCCAGGCGGTGGTAGCGTTGCTCCGAGGTTGACGGCCGCAAGGTGACTTCCCCATCTTCGATGCCGACCGATGTGCCCCCCGAATCGTTTGAGCGGTCGGTATAGCCCGCCGACGCAATCAACCTGGGCAGCATTTCGTGCCGCGTCACGTCCACCAGGTTGCGTGACAAGGCGCTTTCCATCAGTTTGAGGCGGTAGTCGAGGTTGTACTTCAGCGCACGGGCCGACGCCTCGTAGAAGGTGATTGGATGGGTGATGGGTTCCTGGTCCGCATACATCATTTTGCGGTCCTGTTCGATGCGTTGCAGGATTTCGTCGTGTGTGTACGGGCTGGCCAATTGATTGGTCGAACATGCGCTTAAACCAAGTATCGCCAGCACCAATACATTCGCGCGGATCGCGAGCATTCGCTTCATACGTCTCCCCTCCTGGTCTTGACCGCCTGTGCCTCGTCCACCGGTGCCCAGCGATCGATCCATGCACCCGAGGCGGCTGCATGCACCTGATCACTGAACGAACCCGCGGTGCGCCGGGAGGCCGCACCCCGTTCTCCATCGGCGCTTGTCCTGCCTGTCTGAGACAGACGCAATTCCTTGTACGCAAACACCGAATCATCATCGAGCAGGCCATCCGCCGAAAGGAATACGTTGGCGTAACGGGTCTGCATGCAGGCGTTTTCATAACGTGCCTGCCATTGCAGAGCCTGGATGGTGCGCGTCAACGGGGTTTCGTCCTGATCGATGAGGCCCGCAGCCTGGGATTCCAGCGTGGATACAGGCGGCATGGCCAGCCACGGCCGTTCGCCGCGTATGGCCGCTTCGAGATAGCGTTGCAAGGCAAGGCTGTCCCGCACCGCCGGCGTCACAAAGACGACGGGGTCCACGCGCAAGTCCGAACGAAAGCCCAGTGTTTCCTCCTGCCCAAACAGCGCATGCGGATTGGGCGGCGGGAAGTAGTCGGCATCAAGGTTGATGATGATCGTAAGGCGCGCCTCGGCTTGGTGGCCCGCCAGATCCGAAATTGTGTAGAAGAACTGATCCTGCAGAATCGGTCCTTGTCCACGGGCCGCTTGCACCTCCGGGCTGGACAGATCGACCTCATAGCGGTAGCTGCCGTCGGCGTTCATGACGATCGTGCCGTAGCGGCCCGCCAGACTCTGGCCTATCTGGCCGGGAGCCGACCCATCCTGCTGCGGCCGGATGCCGGACACGGCCAGCGAATCGCCGCCGTCGACGTCGCTGTCGTTCTGCAACACGTTGCCTTGAACGACCGGCGGTCCGGAAATGTCGTCCACCTGCGCAACGTCGTCGCGCGCCTGTGGCGTGTCGTCGCGGCCCGCGATCGTGATGACAAGGCGCGCCTGCGCCAGGGCGCCATCGGTATCGCGCATCGTGTAGGTGAAGACCTCCGTCAGCGTGTCCGTGGCTAGGCGCAGTGCCTGCACTATGGGGTTCTCGTTGTCGACGACATACCGATAGTCGCCGTTGGCGCCCATGACCAGCGTCCCGTACCGTCCTGCAATCTGGCCGACCGCGCCTGGCACGCCGGTTCCATGACCCACCGAGATCACCGTCTTCGTGTCGCCGCCATCGATATCCGAGTCGTTGGCGAGCACGTTGTCAACGGGATTGAGCCCCGGTTCGCTGTTGTTCACCCCCCCTGCTTCCACTGCGTCGGCAACGTCGTCAAGCGCCACGGGCGCATCATTCTGTCCCAGGACCAGGATGACCAGCGTGGCGCTATCCTGCAAACCGCCACTGTCCGTGATGGTGTAGGTGAACACATCCCGCAACGTGTCGCGCGCCAGGCGCAGCTGTTCAACGGCGGGAAGCGAATTGTCCAGCACATAGGAAAAGGTGCCATCAGCGTTCACGATGAGATCGCCGTAAGCACCGCGCAGCACGGCCCCCACGGCGCCAACCACCCCTCCTCCCGCTGCGGGGCCGGTGCGGATTCCGACCACGGTAACGGGTTCGCCTTCTGCATCGATGTTGCGCAGCGTGACATCGCCACTGGGATTCCGCCCCGGAAACGGCTGGCTATCACGCACGCCCTGTTCAATGGCGATCCCGACCACCGGCGTGGCCCGCGGCGGATCGTTGACGCCCTGGATGGTGATGCGCAATTGCGCCTGGTCGGTGAGGCCGCCGCTGTCCGCCACGCGGTAGGTGAAGACTTCCTGCAGCGTCTCCCCAACGTTCAGCGCCGCCACAGCTTCGTCGGTGTCATCCGCGTGATACGTGTAACTGCCATCCGAAGCGATCTGCAGCCAGCCGAACTGGCCATCGATCCGCAGCGGCGCCGTACCGGTCACTGCGGTGAATCCGGCCACACCCGCACCCACGCGTATGCCGTTGACGATTTTGGTGTCGCCCGCATCGACATCCGTGTCGTTGGGCAGAACGTTGCCTGCCGCGTCCACGGCCGGCGATATCGAGGTGGCCGGCGTCGCGGTGTCTGTGTCGTCGATTGCCACCGGCGCGTCGTAACTTCCGGCGATGGTGATCGTGAGGATTGCCGCGTGGGTCAGGCCGGCCAAGTCATGCACGGTATAGGTGTAGGTCTCCTGCAGCGATTGGCCCGCACGAAGCTGTTGAACGGCAGCAAGGGTATCGTCGACTTCGTAACGGTACGAGCCGTCCGTCTGCAGATACAAGGTCCCGTACAAGCCCGCGGCGGGTCCACCCACGGTTCCCGCCGCAGCCTGCGAGTTCTGCACGGCTGCTACCGTGAGACGGTCCCCCGCGTCCACGTCCGTATCATTGGCCAGCACATTGCCGATGGCGGGATTGCCAGGCGTGCCGTTGGCCGTACCCCCGGCCTCCTTCGCACTGCCGGCATCGTTGCGCGCGACCGGCGCGTCATCGGCGCCGCGCACGGTTACCGTCAATTGGCCGTCGCTTGTCAGGCCCGCGATATCGCTCAGCCGGAAAGTGAAATATTCAACCAGGGTGTCGGTGGGCAACCGCAGCGCCTGGACGGCGCGCAGCGAATTGTCCACGGTGTACACGTAGCTGCCGTCGGCGTCGATCCGCAGCGTGCCGAACTGCCCCTGAACCGTCGTGCCCGCGGCCAGCATGGCCGCATTGCCGCCTGGCTGGCCTGCGCGCAAGCCGGCAATATGCAGCACGTCGCCCGTGTCAGGATCCGTTCCTGCGGCCGGCAGCAGATTGCCTGAAGGGTCGAGCCCGCCCGTGGTGTTCCCGGCGCCACCTTTTTCAACCGCCGTGATCGACTGCGCCACTGCCTCGGGAGCATCGTTTGCGCCGGTGATCGTGATGCGCAGCCCGGCGCTAGATTCCAGGCCGCCGGTGTCCCGAACCTTGTAGGTGAAGTCTTCGAACAGGGACGCGCCCGCTGGCAGCGCCTGCACCGTGGCATTCGAATTGTCGACCGCGTACACGTAAGTGCCGTCGGCAAGCAGCGTCAGGGTGCCATAGACGCCCGTCACGACCATGACCCTGCCGGTCGCGTCGGGCACCGCGCCGCCGCCCGCGTCCCCCGTCCGCACGCCGGCAACGACCAGCGTCTCGCCATTGACCGGGCTGTCGACGTCCTGATCGTTGTCCAGCACGTTGCCAAGCGCAGGCTGTCCGCGCGAGGTATTGGCCGTTCCTCCCGCCTCGACGGCGGCGTCCGCATCATCTGCCGCTACCGGGGCATCGTTCTGACCCAGGATGCGCACACGCAGTTCGGCCTGATCGGACAGACCGCCCGGATCCGATACGGTGTACGTAAATACGTCGACCAGGCTGTTGCCTGCCGTGCGCAAGGCCTGAACCAAGGGATCCGTCTCGTTCAGCGCATAGCTGAATGAACCATCGCTGTTCAGCGTCAAGGTGCCGTACGTGCCCGCGATGGGCGCGCCGACCGGCAGCATCGTCCCGCCACCGGCTTCCGTGCCGGTGCGAATGCCGGTAACGGTCAGCGGGTCGCCGTCCGGCTCGATGTCGTTGAAAGTCACATCGCCCGATGCGGTGCGCCCGGGCGTGGTATTGCCCACACCGCCGCGTTCCTGCGCGACCGCGACGACATCGTTGGCAACCGGTTGGTCCGACACGCCATGGATGCGGATGACCAGCACCGCGCTGCTTTGACCCCCGTTGGCGTCCTGCAGCCCGTACGCAAAGCGTTCATCCACCGTCGCATTCGGACCCAGAGCGACCAAGGCGGCGTTCAGGCTGTCGATCTCGTAGGTGTAGTTGCCGTCGCCATTCATGCGCAACACGCCATACAGCCCGGTGATCGCTGTTTCGACGCCCGGTGTCACGGCCTGCTGGATTCCGCCTTCGGGTCCGATGCTGCTGACCACGGCGGTAGCCATGTCGTTGTCGACGTCGCTGTCGAGCTGATCCGGATCGTTGACCGTATCCGGGTCGAGAATGACATTGCCCTGTGGATTGCGCGGCACGCCGATGACGGTGCTGGAATTCACGTCCACGAGCGCGGTGTATCCCTCACCGAGATTATCGGCAGCCACCGGATTGTCATTGGCCCCATTGAGGGTGATTACAAGCGAAGCCAGGGCATTCAGCCCCCCCGCGTCGGTGACCACGTAGTCGAACGTTTCGCGTAGCACGTCGCCGACGTTCAAGGCTTGAACTGCCGCATTGTTGTCATCGACCGTGTAGGTGTAGCTGCCATCGGCACCCAGGCTCAGCGAGCCATACAAGCCCACAATGATTGCGCCGTTGGCCGCAGTGCTGCCTGCCGGGATAGCCGACACGGGGCCCGGGCCTGTGCTCGTCTGGGTACGCGCTTGCGTCACGCTGCGCGTGTCGCCGGCATCGACGTCGTCATCATTATCAAGAACGATACCGTTGGCCGGGCTGCCCCCGCTTGCGTTGGCAGTGCCCCCCTTCTCCTCTGCCGTGCCCACATCGTCCAGCGCCGTGGGGGCATCGTTGGCGCCGGTCAACGTAATGACGAGCTGGGCAGAACTCGTCAGGAACCCGGTGTCACGCAGGTTGTACGTGAAGGTGTCCGCCAAAGGAGGACTGCTGGCCAGCAGCGCCTGCACCGCCGGGTCTGCGTTGTTCACCACGTAACGGTAGCCGCCGGCCGCGTTGATGAACAGCGTGCCGTACAGACCAGCCACCGGCGTCTCGCCGCCCAGCGGGTCCACGGTTTGCGGGCCGCCCACGCCGCTGACCTGGGTCACGGTCAGCACGTCGCCGTTGGTCTGGATGTCCACGTCCAGATCGTTATCCAGCACATTGCCCGCAGGGTTGACACCTGGGATATCGTTGCCGACGCCGCCCGCCTCCACCGCCTGGTCGGTGTCGTCAACGCCTAGCGGCGTATCGTTGACCGCCACCACGGTGATATCCACGGCGTCCGTGTCGGTCAGGTTGTCATCCGCCGGCTCGAACGGCGTGCCGTCGGCGTCGGCGTCGCCGCGCTGCCCCAGGTCCTCGGTCTGGAGGGTCAGGCGCTCGCTGCCGTTATAGTTCGCGCCCGGTGTGTAGACCAGCGTGGCGAGCGCCGCATTCAATACGCTCTGGCTGCCGCGTAGCTGCAGCATTCCCGAGCCCAGTGCGCCGCCCGCGAGCTGGGCGCTGCCCAGGGTGAGTGTCAGGCCGCCATGCAATACGCTCAGCGTGACCTGCATCGTCCCCGCGCCGGCGTCGGGGTCGTTGATAGAGAGTCCCGCAATCGCGAGTGCATTGTCCTCATTCACGGACGGCGCGCCCGGCACGGTATTGACCGGGCCATCGTTGCGTTCGACATAGCCCACGTTGCCGGCGGCCGTGACACCCAGGTCGCCGAATTGTGCAAGCACCTGGCCAGCGGGAGACCCCGTGTCACTGTCGACGCGCGCATTCACGACGCCGGTCGGCCCCGCAACCGTGATGGTCGCCGGCGCATCGATGCGGAACACGCCCGCGCCCAGCACGCCGAAATAGTAGTAGCCATCGGCGTCGGACGTGGTTGTCCACGTGCTGTTATCCGCCGTGGTCGACAGATCGTTGTCCGCGCCGCCCCAGGTCAGACTGACGGTCTGGCCGGCCAGGGCCGGGCCGTCCGGGGCCGACGATGCGGTCGCGCTGTCCGTATCGTTCCAGAGCGTTCCCTCGATGCGGCTGACGCCAGCGGCGTCGCCGTCCACATAAGTGTTGGGGCCGGCGCCGCTGCCTGTGCGCTCGCCGCCCACGGAGCCCGCCGCGCCCACCTGTGTGCCTGCAAAGCTCTGGAAGCTGTTTGGCAGGCTGGTGTAGGTCACGCTGGCCGTCGTGTCGGCCAGCGCCACGTTGTTGGGCAGTTGTGCGCCATAGGCAAGACTGACGGATGCGCCAGCCGCGAGGGTGTCGAGCGAGACCGTGACCGTCCCCCCATTGACCACCACCGATACGCCCGGGGGATAGGTGCCCGGGGTGTACGCCGTGCCATTGAGCGACAGGCTGGTGACAGTGAGATTCTGGCCACCGGCGGGTAGCGTGTCCCGCAAGACGACGTCGTGGGCAGTGGCCGATCCGGCGTTGCTGAAGTTCACCACGTAGCCAACCTGGCCGAGCGTGCCTCCCGCGCCAGGATCGAAGCTGACGACGGATTTCTGCACATTTTCAATTTTGGGTTCGACCACGCGTTCCGTGACGGTTTCGGTGCCAAACCGAATTTCCGAGCCGCTGAGGAAGTCGGCGCGCACCGCCAACTGGCTACCGGCCACGACGCCAGCGGCGTTGTCCACTCGCGCGTTGAACTCGAAATACAGGCCCTCGAAATTTGCATCCTGGTTGGCGTTCACGAGATTGCCGAGGCGTAGCACGATCATGCGCGGATTGCTGGTGTCGATGGCGCCCGTACTCAGCACGCCCTGCGCGCTGACGCCAGAGAGGTCGGGGTTGAGCAGCGTGCTCTGCTTGTCCGTCACGCCACCGTCAATATTGGGATTGCCCGACGCGAAAAGGCCCGCCAGGTCCGTGGTGAGACCTGGCGAACCGTTGGCCAGCGCGTTGGCCAGGAAGGCCAGCATGGCTGAGCCATCGTTCATGAAAGTCAGGCCCGGCGGCAGATAGACCTGAATCGACGCATCGGGCTGCGTGCCCTCCGGCACCAGAAGCGCCACGCGATAGTGAACGATTTCCCCGATGGCGACATCCTGCGGATCGGCGGTGCTCGGCGTTCCTCCCGCCGTATCGGGCAGCCCGCCCACGTGACTTATCGTGCCCGATGCCGCAACGTCTTCGCTAAGGACGCTTACCGCCCGATAGTCGTTCAACACGCCTGAAGCGAGGTTGCCATCGGCGCCCGTGCGTTCTGCGCTGCTGGCGCCGTCCAGGCTGCTCCATTGGATCGTGACTTGATTGTCGACGTTGCCGGAGGTGCCGGTCGTGTCGTTCAACGTACCCCTGAACTGCAGAACCAGACTGGCGCCCTTGGGTATGTCCAGTTTGGCGCCAGGAGCCAGTTGCAGCACGCCGTTCTGAACCACGAAGTCGCCACCCGTCAACGTTGCCCCGCCGTACAGCGTGACGCCGATGATCTGTACGCCACCGAGTTCCGTGGGAAGCACGTCCGAGAGCCGCACGTCGAACGCGTCGACATCGGTGGAGGTAGTTCCGTTTCCGACAGTGATCGTGTACGTGATCTGATCACCCCGGTCCACGCCAACCGGAGCTCCGGTCGTGACCGCCGTCTGCGAGACGGTCAGCGTGGGTTCGACGATGATTGCCGCCGGCAGGCCGCCGCCCGCCGCCACGTTGCGGTCTACCGGCGAGACGCCGTTGGGCGTGTCCCCGTCCGGGTCTGTGTACGTCAGCGAGGCATCGTTGGTCAGTGTGCGGCCCGCCTGGTTGCCGGTGACGTTGATGGCCACCAGACCCAGGCGAATGACGAAACTGTTGTCTGCGCCGTTGTTGTTGGCCAGTGCGCTGCTGGCGCTGAAGCTGAGCGCCAGGTCGACCCCGTTTGCACCCAGCGCGCCGCCCGATCCCGATACGCTGGCCACAGACACCAGACCGGCGAAGTTGGCCGCCAGGCTGCCGCTTTGCGCCGCTTGCGTAATCAACAGATAGCCGCCTGTGCCGAAACTGGTGTCCAGTGCGAAGCCGTCGGGAATCAGGTCCGCGATGCGCAGGTTTTGCGTGCTGCCCTCCGGCAAAGTCACCAGGATGTCGTAGACCATGCGCTCGCCGATGACCAAATTGCTGCCATTGGTGTGGCCGGCGCTGGAGTCTGACGGATCCAGGCTGCCGTCTGCGTAGCCTTTTGTGATGACGGGCGCGGCGGATTGCGCGTCGGCAGTATCCGACAGGTCGGTCGGGGTAAAGTCTGTTCCGCCCGCCACGCTGGCGTAATGCGTCAGGACAGCTGTGCTCTGCAGCGTGCTGGAGGCGGCCAGCGAACCGCTGGTCACGACGTCATACGTGATCACGATCATGTTCTGACCGCTGTCGTCCTCGGCTGTCCCCGGACGCCCCGCCAGAAGACTGGCCTGACCACCCGCATCCAGGAATGTGATCGTCGTTCCCGAAATCACGTAGTCCCGTCCAAGCACCATCACCGTCCCGTCTCCGCGGGCGATGCGCAGGTTTGCCGTGTTCAGCGATCCGCCGAAGAAGGTCAAGCCGGCCGGGACCTGCAGAGCTACCGACACGTCGAAGGCGTCCCCGCCGCCGCTGTTCTCAAGGCCTGTCGCCATGCGCAGAATGTCGCCGGCGTCCATGCCGTTCACCGCGCCTTCGAGGTCGGCAAGATCCGTTATTGCACCGTTGAAACCCGTTCCTGTGCTTCCCGGCGGATTCCAGTTGCCGGATGCACCGCTGACCGTGCCACCAGACGCACCCACCACACCGTGTCCGATCGCGACGACGGGCTCGGCCACCGATTGGATCAGCACGTTATCGGTATCGACCAATGCGGCGTGATCGATCGTGGTTTGCTGCGAAGACTGGCCTAGCACCGTAATCGAACGCTGGTCCGCGAAGGGCTGGCTGCTGACCCGCAGTGTGAATAGCACTTCGATCCGATTCTGACCTGCCGGGTCGCCTTGCAGGGAGTAATCGCCAAAGTCAAATACCAAGGCGCCACCGGCCTGCGCGATCACGCTTACCACCGACCCCGCATGGGAGTTCCCTGGGCCGAATGACCAGCGATGATCGCCGATGCCCATCGTCCAGCTTCCCCCGGGCTCAAACACCGGCGCCGGCAGGTAGGCCGTCAGCTTCAGGTTCTCGTAGTCGCCCGTCTGCATGTCATAGCGGAGCGCGAAGGTGACGATATCGCCTGGCTGCAATTCGTAGGACGGCGGCACGGTGCTGCCGTTGACCTGAAATACGGCAATATCGACGTTGCCCGCAGGCACGGTCACCGTCACTTCGGAGCCATCGGATTGAATGGCGCCGACATTGAGCCGGCTCTGTATGATCGTGCCCGCCAGCAATGCGCTATTGCTGAGCGAATCGCCTTCATTGATTTCGGCTTGCGCGTAGTCGCCCTGGTACGCTTCGTCTACCCTGGCGTCATAACTAATCGTTGCGCGGGTTGCCGACTGGCGCGTGCCGTCGCTGGCGATGTCGCCGATGAGCGCGTCCATGCTCAGACCCGCCTGCGCAATCGACGCGGCCAGGTCGAAGACGATCTGCGTGCCGTTCTCTGTCTTGGCGCCCAGACCGTAGATCAACGCCACCGTGTATTGCTGGCCGTCCTGCGTGAAGCTCAGCAAGGGCGTTCCGGCGAACGTCAGGCCATCGCCCAGGTTGTCGGTGATGGTCAGGCTGCCCTGACCGAGCAGCGATTTGCCGATGGCGAAATAATCGGACAGCGTCACGTCGTACTGATAGCGCAGCGTGTCGCCGGGCGACAGGCCAGCCACACCGTTATCGTCGAACACCACCGCGGTCTTGTGCAGGGCGACCGACTTCGCCGTGAAGCCGATGCTCTCGCCGCGTCCGATCACCGGCACCCATGGAAGCAGATCGGGCACGTCACGCGGATCCAGCGGCGTCCACTGCCCCGTGGAAAAGGCCTGCGCGACTTCGATCGCTCGCGGTGCGCCGCTGGCGGGATTCAGAACCTGTTCGCCTTCCGCGGTCGTCTCCGCCACGAAGAAGCGCACTTCGGTATCGGAAGGACCGCTCAGCGTGCCGTACGTGACCTCGTACGACGCTACATACGGCTTGAGCGCCAGGGCCGCATTGATCGCAGCCGTATCGGTCAAGACCCGGCCGTCGGCCAGCGTCAGCCGTGTCAGCGACCCGCCGCCGCCCGGGGTTATACCCAACACCCGAACGCTATCAGGCAGTTGCTGCGTAACGACCACGTTCTGAAGTGTCTGCCCGGGTGCCGGCGTGGCCGTGACGGTCAAGGTGTGCGGGTAGTTTTCGCCGGTGGCGGTCTCGCCTTCGGTCATGTCCAAGGTCTGCGTAACTTCGAACGGAGTCGAACGCAGCGCGTACGTTTGCCAACCTCCCTCAAACAGCGCGGGATCCTGCTGCGGGTTGTCCAGAGCGTCATTGCCATACTGAAAGCCGGCTCGCAGGCTGACGGTGTGATCTTTATTGACGTCCGCCAGCGGACTCAGGCCCAGGACGATGTCCACCGCAATCGAGGGCTGGTCCTTGCCAAAGCCCGCGTAAGGCAGCGCCAGCACCACCAACTGGTCACCTGGACGATATCCGTAGTCCGCGGCCTGCAACACCACTGGATTGCCGCTGGCGTCCCGAGCCAGGGGGTGCTCGGCCGTTCCGTCAGCCCCGAAGGTCACCACATAGCCATTGAGCGCAATCCCCGACGTGCTGGCGGAAACGAATCTGACGCCATCGTCGCCGTCGTACCCGGTCGACGGAATGAGGATGTCGATGAATGGCGCATAGCCTTCCTGAGTCGATGGATTGCTGAGGATGGCCTGGATCTGGGCCGTTCCGCCCAACAGGATGTCGGCGCTGCTGCCGCCGAGCGCGATGGTGGGCAACGCATCGGCCAGTAGCCCGTCGTACGCAGCAAGTCCTGCCATCCCGATCTGAAGTTCGCTTTCAATGCTGCCGGTAGCGATTTCCAGGCGCCAGTCGCCGCCCGCCGAGGGATTGCCGGTGTCATTGATCGACGCCGCGACATCGGCACCGGTGATGCTAGCCAATGCCCCCATCAATTCTTGACCGCTGGCCGTGCTGCCTGTGCCGCAACCATAGAGCAGAATGTCCGCATTACCGCCCAGGTATTGCCCCCAACTTGCAGTGCGCAGCGTGTCGGCGGATTGTGCTGTCAGGATGCTGCTGCCCAGGCTTATCTGCCCGGGCGCGCCATGGCTCAGTATCTGGATTGAATCCACTTTGCCCAATGCCTCGAGGGACTGACGCACCGCTGTCACGCCATCCTGGCTCGGGTTGACGATGAGGACCGTGGTGCCGGGCGTAGCGCTGGCCGCCAATGCCTGTGCGCCTGCCAGGCGGGAATCTATGACGAGAAGATTTTTGTCCGAAGCAGAAGCGGAATCGTCGGCGCCGCTTACATCCGCGCGCTCGCCATGGGTATCGTCCTGGCGGTCGACTGCAGTCGCGGCCGCGGCGTCATATAACAGTCTGGGTTCAAGGGCCAGCGCCCGAGGCACGGGGCGAAAGATTGGCGACGTACGCATAGCCTTGCTCCTCGGGGCACACACGACGACAAGGACGTGCCACCCTGCGACCATCGTTAATTGCTGCTTGAACCACTAAGCGCTAAATCAATTCCGACCCGCGGCATGCGGAGAGTCCTTTATCCCGGGATGCCGAGGTGCGCCCGCTAGCCGAGACATGACTTTGATGAAACGAATTGTTATGGCTAAATCCGACGAATCGTTGCAAATGAAAAGTAGTACCAATCAGCCGAATACGCTATCCAAAATGCGAAATCCCGCGAAATCCTTTTTCGGAATGGCATACGCCTGGAAGGATTGAGAAATAACCCGTTACTGTGCCAAGCCTCGCGTCAACCAAGATAGAGACAACTTCCCCGCCACCTTGCGCCGTTTGCACCTGGGTTAGATCCCTCCCTAATGGAGGCGTGCGCGTTCACTTGACGAGGAAGCGACTCCGGTCCTGTCCTCTGATCCAGTTCGGCGGCCTTCCCACGCCATTCCAAGTCTGCCCCGTGTCGGGATGCCGATACTGCACCAGATCCGAAAGGTCAGGACCGAACAGTTGGCTTTGCGTGATTCCGTATTCCCGAATTCGCTGGCGTATCTCGGCCAGAATCAATTGCAGCTCCTCGCGGCGCAAATTTTCGGTCTCTGCTTCCAGGCTGCGTATGCGCGCCCTGACCTGCCGATAGTCTTGCGTCATGGTTTCACCCCAGTCTGAAAGTCTGCGGTAAGTAAGCCCCGAGCGCTCGCCGGGGAAGCCGAAAAGCGAAATCGCCAGGGAGTTCTTTGCGATGCCTATCGAATCCGTTTACATGCATCATGTTTATTCCGGACTTGAGCCTTTGCAGGCTTTCGATGTCGTTTTTGGCGGCAGCTTCGAGCATCGCTTGATGTCGTCCGACCTGGCCACGATGGAGCATCAGCGCCTGGTGCTCGGAGACGTTCGCCTTGAAACGGGACGCTACGAATTCCCGGTTATCGCCCATGGCGCCATGCCCAAGGATGGGATCTGCATCGGTTTCATGGCTGAAGGCGGCCACCTGACGCGCTGCAATACCGCCGAAATAGGGGCGGATGAAGCGCAGATTTACCCTGCGGGTGTCGAACTTCTGTATCACGCCCGCGGACACTCCCGGTGGGTCAATCTCGCCGTGCCCGAAGCGCGCATGCAAGAGATTGCCATCGCCCGCACAGGCCGGCCATTGCCGCTGCACCGGCGCTCGTTGCATTCCATACACCTCAGGCCAGGCACTCGGCAAACGTTGACAACGCTCACCAACGATGCGCTTGGACTTGCGCGGCGCCTCCAGCCAGATGGCGGCATTGTGCCGGCCCTGGCCGAGGAGGTCTGCGAATTGTTGTTGACGGGTTACGTGGATGCCCTTTCCCATGCAGCGCCGGCGGGCAAGTCCGAGAAAATGTCTGTCGAACAACGGCACTACCATCTGATTGCGGCATGCGAACGGCTGGTCTTGTCGGGCGAAGCTTCTGACGTGGCGCTCACGGACATCGCCCGGCGCAGCGGCTACACCTTGCGATCGCTGGAAATGATCTTCCGCCGCAGCGTTTGCATGTCGCCCGGACGTTGGTTCATGACGGCACGGCTGAACGGGGCATTGCGCGATCTGCTCACCTGCGGTCCGGACGGGAGCGTGTCCACAATTGCCTTGAAATGGGGCTTCAGGCACATGTCGCGGTTTTCGGACTATTACAGAAACGCGTTTGGCGAGTTGCCAAGCGCCACCCTTGCCCGCTCGAGCATTCGTCGCTGAACCGGCCGCAGCGCCGCCCATCAGAAGCTCACGGCCAGCCCGACCGAAAAGCCGGACACGTTGTTGCCAAACACGTAGCGACCGACTAGGCGCGTGCGGGTGATGATCACATCGTAAGCGCTTGAATCCAGTTCAAGCCCCGCGCCTACGGATGTCAGACGGTCGAATCCGAGTATTCCTTTCTGGTCGCCCAGGAACTCCGAGTGCGTCAGTTCCAGGACATAACGGAGCGGCCGTTGCAGCACGACCATGCCGGTAGGCGCGCGGTAGCGGGCCCAAAGGTTGGCGGATTGCGCGATGGCACTGCCGCTGACGGCCGCCGAGCTGTCGAAGCTCTTCAGGCGGATGTCGGAATAGCGGAGTTCAACATCCACCTCGTACCCGGGCCGGTAGTGTTCATAATCCAGCATGATCGATCCGCCCAACCCATATGCGTTCAGGGAACCTCGATCAAGGAAATCTATATCCCTGCCGGTGCGTTGGCCCACGTACCAGCTTGCCGCGCGCAGATCGCTCGTCACGTTGCCCAATGCAATGTTGAAGATGGGACGCAGCTTGAGTTCGTCGGTCAGCTTGAAATCCCAGCCGATACCGCCCGTGGCGGAAATGCTGTTCCATTTGGTGGGTATGCTGCGCGTCTCGGCACCTTGCGTCGCGACGAAGGTCGGATCGTATCGGCTGCCTGCCAGTACGCCCTCCAGATAGATCGGGACGGAATCGGAAATCGTGTCCCCGCCTCCCAGCTGCGTCATGAAAAACTCGTTGGATCCGGACGTCGAACCTCCGCCGGCGCCGATATTCAAGGAGCTTGTCGTGATGTCTGGAACAATGGAGAACGACATGATCGCCAGCACGCCGTTTGCGCGCTTCTGCAGGTCGTCCTTGCTCAGGCGCAGGCCTTCCTGAGCCTGAGCCTGCAGTGGCGCAACGCAGACGGACGCCAGCGCCCATGCGCTCAACTGCGCAGGCACCCTACATTGCTGCCTCATGCTTCCGGTTGCCATGAGACTCTCCTAGTTGGCACCGATAGCGGGATCGACCATGGATTGCCGCTGCGCCACCAGCAAGGCATCGCTTTGGTCTATGCGTATCGTCCCGATCCGGGGGAACTCAAAATCGATGATGATGTAGAGCGCTGCTGTCATGACGACGGCGTACACGACCTGGTGAAGTCGCGTGCTGCGTTTGGAGGCCGCCAGGTTGACGCCAACCAGACCCGCCGCAACAAGTGCCAGGAAGCCCAGGAAGGCGTAAGCGGCTAGAGGCGGATGCACTTTCTGCGCCACCGTCTGGGCGGTAGCGACGTCGAACATTTCGTTGACAGCTCCGATATAAGAAGCGGCGAACGGCGGCACGCTGCTGCGCGCGGCCAGCATCGAGGTGTTCCAGATTTCCTTCTGCAGCATCCCGACGCGCGCGGCGATGGCGTCGCGCTGCGCCAGGTCGGCGACATTGCGGTAGTAGTTGATGCGTTCATCCACATAGCCGCGGAACTGTTCCCGCAACCGAGGCTGATCCTTCGCGTCGATCATGTCGATGCGCAGCCATGCGGTTCCGATCGCATTGACCTCCTGGACCAGCAGGTCGCGGCGTTCGGCCATGCGTTGAGCCGCACCTGAAAACGTAAACGCCACCAGCAGACCCAGCAGGGCGAACACGGACCCTTCGATGACGGAGGCGCCCGGAACGCCCTTCTCGTCGGCGCCCCGCCCCAGCCGCTTACCCACTTGCATCGAGACAAGCAACAACGCAAAGAACGCGGCGGCCAGCGCGACAAGAATCAGGGAATAGTTCATTCGTTCACCTAGCGCATCGTCATGGTTGATGGATACATCCCGATCACTCAATGCCTGCCATAAACCAGCGCAGATAAGGATTCGATTGCGCCCTCTGCGCCAACGCGCCGGCATTGCGCGCCCATTCTTCCCGGTTGCCTTGGTAGGCTGCCAGAGCACTGCGATAGAAGACGTCCAGGATGCCGCGTTCATGCTCGATGCCGGTCATCATCGTCCGGCCATCCTCACCTAGCGGCGGATCGCCACGCAACGCCATCAGGGCAGGCAACGTACGCACGATCTCGCGTGGCCGCACCCACGGCGCATACTCGATCGCCGGCCAGTCGTCCGTCACCGGCGCTTGCGTGCCTGCGAAGCGCGCCAGGCCGTCCCTGTCAGTCACCCACGTCGCAAGCAGCGCCTCGGGTGAAGCGACGCCCACGTCCGCCAGCGCCTGACGCAGCGGAGGATGCGCCAGGCGCTGCGTGATGCGAGCGGCATCCAGCGGCATGGGTTGCAGAGACCCCACCAGGAGCATCTCGTGCAGTTCTGTCGTCCAAAGCGTCGCATGCGGGAAGACTGCGATGAAGCTGGCAACCAAGGCCCGGGTGTCGTCCAGATTCTGCGTAGGCAGTGGCAACCACTGTGCAACGACGCCTTGAGGATTCAGTCGGGTTGCCGCAAGCTCATAGAAGTCGCGCGAGTAGAGATTGACCACGCCAGCCGCCGATGGCGGCGGCGGCTCCAGGGTGATCAGGTCATAGCGTTCAGGGCTGACGAGCAACTCGCGCCGCCCGTCACGCAGCCGGCGATCGAGCCCTGGATCAACGGCGGCATCATAGCTGCCCTTGAACAGAGTTCCCGCGCGCAAAACACCGGGCAACAGTTCCGCGACAACGCGATGCTCCAGACCGGGATACGTCGACAGCGCGCCGGCCGTGATCCCCGTGCCGAAACCGATCACCAGAGCAGAACGTGGCTCTCCTGCATGAATGACCAGCGGGAGCAGCGCTTGCAGCCGCATGTACCGCAAGGATGGCATCGCATCGCCAGAATTCGATACGCCTTGGATGTACAGGCGGCGGAACTTCTGATTCGCTTCTCCGCGCTCGACGACTGCGACAGTCCCTCCCCTGCTCTCCTCGTAAAACACGATCGTCCCGTCCTTGGCGCCCGGCAGCAGTCGTGCAAGATGATCGGCCGGCAACGCCCAGCCCAGAATCAGCACGGCACCCAACAGGCCAGCCGACACAGCCCGCGTCATGGACGCTTTGGAACGCCACGCTGCCGCGATGCCGATGGCGCACGCAATTGCGGCTAGAAGGACAAGGCCGCGCACGGTTCCCAAGCGCGGCAACACGACAAACGCGACGACAAGCGTGCCGGCGATGCCGCCCAGCGTATTGCCGGCCAGAACCAGACCCGTACCCTGCCCCCGGCGGGCCGGCGGGACCGCAATCCGCAAGACGGCAGGAAAGGCTGCGCCTAGCAGCAAGGTTGGCACCAGCACCACAACCGCCCCAACCATCGCGAAGCGCGCGCTCATGCCCGCCAGACCGCTGTCGCTCCATTGACGCACGGCGGCTTCGGCCATGGATTGCAGTCCGATCAGCCACGGCCCTAGCAGCGCCACTTCGAGCAACGCCGCCACGCCTGCTGCGGCAATCAGCAGCGCAAACACTCGCCATGGGTTCTGGACCCGGTGTTCCAGGCGCGCATAGATCGCCGATCCCAGCGCGAGCCCTGCGAGATACACCGCCAGCACGACGGAAAAAGCGAACGCTCGCGTGCTCATGAAAGGCACGACCATTTGCGACCACAAGACCTCATAACCCATCGCGACCGCGCCAGCGGCGGTGTAGAGGCCGATGGCCAGCCAAGCCTCCCCAGATATGGCCTGCCCCACTACTGGCCCTTCAGGGAGCGTAGGTGGCGAGTGGCGCTGAAGCGAGCAGGCGCCGGCCGCGGCCACAAGATTCAAGCCCGCCGCCACGCAAGCGGCGCCAAGCATCCCGAAAGCGGGGATAAGGACATAGGCAGGGAGCAAGGCGCCAACGATCGCGCCCGCCGTATTGGCGGCATAGAGGATGCCGCCAGACCGGCCGACCTGGGTCGAGCCGCAAGCCCGCAACAGCACCGGCAAGGTGCCGCCCATCAGCATGGGGGGGATGGCCACCACGGCAAGAAGTCCCAACCAGGCTGCGCCGGACCACGTCTGCTCGGCACGGGCAAACAGGGGCGCACCATGGGCCAGCGCCCAGGTCACACCCAAGGCCAGCACGGCTACGCCAAGCTCGATGCCGGCATACAGGCGCAGGGGACCCGGACTTCTGTCTGCCACCCTACCCAGCCACGCGCTGCCCAAAGCCAGGCCGAAGAAAAAGGCGCTGACCGCGATGGCGATGGCATGAACCTCCACTCCCACGATCAGCGTGAGCTGCTTGATCCAGAGGATCTGGAATATCAATGCCGCCATGCCGGAAAGCCCCAGCAGTCCTGCCGGCGCCCACAGCCCCGTGACACGCTTCGTGCTCGAGGCAACGTTTGACCGGATACGTGAATCTTGCAGCGTAGGATTCATGAACACCTGCTCTTGAATTAGGGATCAGGCGGTGGCGAGCATGCCGCCACCGCCTGCTGCGCTACTTGCCCTGCTTCTTCGCCGCTTCTTCAAAACGCCTTTCGATCTCGCGATCCACTTCCTCCTGCACCTGGTCCACACTGAATGTGGCAGGCCGCTGGCTAGGCGGATAGTCGATGAATGTCCTGAGGAACTCTCCGGCCTTCATCGAAGCGATGAGCACCAGGTAATCGTTCTTCACGAGCCAGTCGTAATACTGGTTGGAGACGACATCCGCACGTTCATAGGGATCCATGCGCAGGTTGAACAGCTTCGGCACGCGCAGGCACACGAACGGATCCTTCCATACCGCGAACCCGCCTGGCGCCTGCTGCTCGCAAAAGACCGCCTTCCAGTTCTGATACCGCATGGCGACAAGCATGCCGTCGTCGTTGAAGTAAAAGAAGTCTTCGCGGGCGCTTTCCGGCGCCTTGCCCGTCAGGTAATCAAGCTGGTTGTAGCCGTCAAGGTGCACCTTGAAGCTCTTGCCTGCCCCGTCCGGTGTCCAGCCTTTCAGCAAACGTTGCTTGACGTCCTGATCGCCCACGGCGGCGAGCAGCGTGGGAAACCAATCGAGTCCCGACACGATGCCCGTCTTGATCTCGCCAGCGGGAATATGGCCTGGCCAGCGGATCATCGCGGGTACCCGGTAAGCGCCTTCCCAGTTCGAGTTCTTCTCGTTGCGGAACGGGGTGGTGGCCGCGTCCGGCCAACTGAACTGATTTGGCCCGTTGTCGGTGGTGTAGATCACGATGGTGTTGTCCGCGATCCCCAGGTCATCCAGCTTTTTCAGCAGTTTGCCCACGTCCTGGTCATGCTCCCACATGCCGTCGGCATAGTCGTTGCCCGGCATGCCGCTCTTGCCTCGATGCTCCGGCCGGATATGGGTGTAGACGTGCATGCGGGTCGTGTTCATCCAGACAAAGAACGGCTTCTCGGCCTTGCCGTGCTTGTCCAGGTAGTCCAGCGCCGCGCCCACGGTTTCATCGTCGATGGTTTCCATGCGTTTGGCAGTCAGCGCACCGGTATCCTCGATTTTCCCGTCGGCACTCGCCTTGATGACGCCGCGCGGCTGATAGCTCTTGATGATCGGATCGTTGGAGTTCTTGGGCCAATACGGACGCTCGGGTTCTTCCTCGGCGTTCAGGTGGTAGAGATTGCCGAAGAATTGATCGAATCCGTGTTTGGTCGGCAGATACTCATCCCGGTCGCCTAGGTGGTTCTTGCCGAATTGCGCGGTGGTATAGCCGTGGGACTTCAGCGCCTGGGCAATCGTGATGTCACGGTCCTGCAGGCCGACGGGCGCGCCAGGCATGCCCACCTTGGATAGGCCCGTGCGCCGAGCCACCTGGCCGGTGATGAAAGTTGAGCGGCCTGCCGTGCAACTATTCTCGGCATAGTAGTCCGTGAAGATCAGCCCTTCTTTGGCGATACGGTCGATGTTTGGCGTGTTGTAACCCACCACCCCCTTGCCGTAGGCGCTGATGTTTGTTTGGCCAATGTCGTCGCCGAAGATGACGAGTATGTTGGGCTTCTTTCCTGAATCCTGAGCTTTGGCCGGCGCGCCTTGGGCCTGAGCCCCGCCCGCTAGCGCAAGGCTGCTCGCGGCCAGCAAGGCCGCTCCCCACCATCGTCTTGCTTTCATCACTGCTCTCCTTGCCCGCGGACGGGCTCCTGGTCAACAGAAACAATCAAGGCTTTTCGGACTGATAGATCCGCTTCCACTCGTTCTCCATATCGACGACTGTCCACCCGTGCGCGCGCGCCGCGTCTAGCGCCTTATCCAGGCGTCCGAAGCTGGACTCCCTGTCATAGGCCCACTCACGCTTGGCGTCGGTGTGATGCACCAGACCCCCGAAGCGCCTGCCGGGTCCGGCAGTGGTCCACTGAAGCATTTGCAGGTCGCCATCGGAATTGCCGAAAGCCAGGATGGGACGACGCCCGATATAGCGTTGGATTGCGACGGGTTTACCCGGACCGTCATCCAGAAAGTCCAGTTTGCGCAGACGCATGATCTGAAGCACGCCGCCATCTGTCTGGAGCTCGGAGACAAAGCTGGTGCCGATCACCTGTTCGGGCGGAATGCCGTAGGCGGCCTGCGTCCAGGGGCGCATGAATTCAGTTTCACCGCCGGACACGATGTAGGTTTTGAAGCCGCGCGCGCGCAGGTAAACCAGCAACTCGCGCATCGGCTGAAACGTCATGCTGCTGTAGGCCATGCCGGTGGTTGGATGGCGCGCGTCCTGCATCCAATGACTGACTCGTTCCGAGAATTGTTCAACGGTCATGTCAGTATGGGTTGCGGCAACAAGTGTCTTCAAACCCTCCTCGCCAGACCGCGCAAGCGCCGCTTTATCATCATCCAGCACGGCTTTGAACGGCTGGGTCGTTTTCCATTCTGGATGGAGAGGCGCCTGGGCGCGGACTTCGTCCATCGCAAATAGCACTTCGAAATACATGGGCTGCTCGCTCCAGAGCGTGCCATCGTTATCGAAAACCGCAATGCGTTCATCTGGCGGCACAAAATCCGGACTGCCCGGCTGTGTCACCGCATTCACGAAATCGACGATGGCGGCGCGCGATGGGCCGTCACTCCAAGATGGCAAATCAGCGTCGGTTCGCGGTTGTGGCGCCGCGCAGCCGGCCAGCAGGCAAATTGCACAAAGCCACGCCCAGGCGAGCCATCGTTGCGTCAGTACGCGTTCATTGATTTGCCGCATCAGGTTCTCCCCTGTGAGGTGGGCATTCATGGTGTAAAGGGTTCAATTCCTTCAGCAAAGCGTTGGCCTTAGGCGGCCGTTTGCGCCATGCGCTACGCCAGGCTCGGCTGCGCGACGCCAGCGGGGCTCGCCATCCGGTCCTTTCTTCGTCCCCACCGTATGCGTGGCGCAGTGTGCTTTCCACAAACTGGCGATCGTCTTCGTCCATGGGAGCCACCGCCTCGCGCAACGCCGTCGCTCCGCTGCTACGCCGTATCCACCGATAGCAATCGCTCAGGCCCGAACGTGCGGAACGCGCCTCGCGCCGCCAGGCAAGCCAATAGCGACGTTCGCTGCCCAGCCATCGGGTGTGCGCGCGCCTCGCGATGGCACTCAACGCACGCGCGAGGCGTTGCCACCAGGCCCGGCCGAGCCACCAAGCGAGCCCCGCAACCGCCAGCCCAATGACTGCCGGCGTGGCCCAGTTGGGTACCGCCCAGCGCAGACCATGGCGCAGTGTGGCAAGGTCGGCGTCTAGCGAAAATGGCGGTGGCGTCGCTTGGGCGGCAGCGACTTCCACCTGGCGGCTGGGCAACGTCTGGCTTTTCGCCGAGCCGGTGCGAGCGTCGGTCCAATGCAAAGTCAAGGACGGCAATGCGAAGCTGCCTGGCTCCTGCGCAACATAGTCGGCACGGTCGATCCGTTGGGCACCCACGAAGCCGCCGCGTCCATCTGTCAGCGTGACGACCTCCGGTTCGCGCGGATAGCGTTTAAAGTGCGGAACGTCCTCGAGCGGCGCCGGCGGGAGCAGCATCGGTTGAACGCCGTCGGCGCGCTGTGTAACGCTGCGGGTAATGCGACCACCCTGCACCATGGGGTCGGGAGTCAGCGTGTAAGACTGCGTCACGGCAAGATCCCCGACGACGTTGCCGGGCCGCGCATCGCCGGTAACCTGGATAGTCAGCGGCGAGCTCTCGGCCGCCACCGGCGCGTCGGCCAGACCAAGTTGCGCCGTCACGCTCAATGCGGGTATGTGCAGGGCACCGGCGGACTCCACGCTCAACAGGTAGGTGTAGCGCAGCCCGTTCAAGGGTCGACCTTCCTTCTCGTCGCGCACCAGCTCTCCATGACCCGACGGCGGCGTGACCGTGACGCCGGGTAGCTCAAGCGTGGGCAATTGGGGGGGCTGCGTGAACCACGTGCTGGTCATGACTTCGAGTTGCAGCTTGATCGTGGAGCCCGTCAGCCCCTGCGCAGGAGCCGAGGCGGTTACGCGCAGCACCGGGGCGTCCTGGGCATGCACGGGGCGCGCCAGCATCGCAATCAACCCCACCGCCAACAGCAGGCAGCATCGGCAGACCAGGCGCATCATTGCTGTCTCCCCGTATCCTGCGCGGCGAACTTGCCTCGCAGAAAACGCGCCGGCGACAGGTTAAGCGTGCGCAACCAGACGTCCTCCGACGCCGCTTGCTGGACCTGTACCGTGGCCATCTGGCCGGACTTGGCTGTCTTGTCGACCATGCTCTGGTCGGGCGGCTCGGACTGTCCGTCCTGCTGCTCCTGGGTCATCGCGGCAAGCAGGCGGGTCACGATACCGCGGTTGACCACTGCGGGTTGCCATCCCGGCTTGAGTGCGAGAGCCCGGTCGTAGGCCGCAAGTGCCGCATCGTAGCGATGCAGCCGAACCTGGGTATTGCCAATGTAAAAGTAGGCTTCGGGTGTGGTCTGCTGGGAAAAGGCCGTCAATGCCGCGTCATAGTCGCCGGCCGCATAGGCGGCTCGTCCCTTCCAGTATGGGTCCTGGAAATGCGTGGCCGCCTGGCTGAAATCTCCGTGCTCGAAGGCCATCCGTCCTTGCTGATCCGGCGTGAGGAAGGCCTCGGCCAGACTAGCGGCATGCACCGGTGGCGGCGTGGCGGCAAACACGGCCGCCAGCAGGCAGGCTTGCCATGGCACCCGCCAGCCGCGCCGCAGCGCAAGCAGTGCCAGCAACGCCAAGGGCCAGCACAACCAATAGCCCGCGTCCTTCCAATGCGCCGGCCCGCCCATGTCGTCCTGGACGGCATTGAAATGCTTTTGCGCGTGCAGCGTGACCCAATCGAGGTCGTCCGGCGTCCCGGTCAGGCTTCCCAGCGGAGCCCCGGCCGCTTGCGCGAGCCCGCGCAAGGCGGCCTCGTCGATGCCCCCTTGTTGCGCCGACCTGCCCACCGCCATGACAAGGATTTGCAGATGGCTGGCCGCCTGTGCGCGTTCGCGCACGGCATCCGGCGCGGGAGCGCCATCAGTCATGAGCAGCAGCGTGCCGCCAGCGCGTTCGGCGGCCAGCACCTGCGCCGCCAGATCGATAACACCAGGCACATCGCGACCGTCGCGGTCAATGAGATCCGTGGACAGGGCCTGAATGAAGAGGTCCAGCAAATCGCGATCATCGGTGGGCGGCAGCACGAGATGGCTGCTGCCGGCGTAAGCGATCAGCCCCGTCTTGCTGCCCGCCCGTCTGGCTGCCAGATCGCGCAGTGTCTGCTTGGCAGCTTCAAGCCGCGACGGCGGCACGTCGGTGGCGTCCATGGTCACCGATAGGTCCACGGCCACGACCAGGGGCGCGACGTTGTCCAGAAAGCTTGGCTCATCGCGCTGCCAGGCGGGTCCCGCGGCGGCCACCGAGCCCAGTGCGAGCATCGCCACCAACAGATCCAGCGGGCGTGGGCCCCGCGATCCGGCAGTGTGCACCAGCAGATAGGGCAACAGGGCCGGCGCAATACCGCTGTCCCGGCCTGCACCCGCCCGCTGCGCACGCCCGGCCGCCCACAGCGCCACCGCCAGCGCGATGCCCAGCAGGAACCACGGACGCAGGAAGTGGAAGGCGCTCAGGTCCATGTTGCGCCTTGTGTATTCCGTGCCGCTCCAAACCGCGACCGCATTGCCGCCACCGCGTGCCAGAGCGCCAGCAATCCCAATGCTGCGGCCAAAGGAACCCAGAAGTAGTCGTGCTTGGGTTGGTGCCGCAGCGTCTTCACCTCCTGAGGTGTCATCTGGTCGATCGTTTGGTAGACGGCCTGGAGCGCAGTCTGGTCGGTGGCGCGGAAAAAACGTCCCCCTGTCGTGTTGGCGATGGATTGCAAGGCCTCGAAGTCCACACGGTTCTCGCCGCTGGCCCGCGGATCGCCGATGCCTATCGTATGCACGACGATGTGGTGAGTTGCTGCGAGGTGCGCCGCGCGCGACGGCGGCACCGCGCTGCCGGTGTCGTTGCCGTCGGTCAGCAGAATCATCACCTTGTCGCGTTCCCGGGCCTTGTCCAGCATGCGGATGCCCAGTCCAATCGCGTCGCCGATGGCGGTGTTTGGCCCGGCCATGCCAACGGCAGTCTGATCCAGCAACAGGCTCAGGGCTGCGTGGTCCCGGGTCAGGGGCGCCTGGGGATAGGCACCCGTGCCGAACACGATCAATCCCAGTCTGTCATCGCGGCGCTTGGCGATGAAATCCGCCACCACCTTTCTGACGGCTTGCCAGCGCGTCGCGGGTTGACCATCGGCATCTTGAAAATCTTCGCTGTCCATCGACTGCGAAATGTCGACGGCCAGCAGGATGTCGCGCATGGGTTCGGAATGGGTCAGCGGCGGCTCGATCCATTGCGGCCGCGCCAGCGCCAGCAGCAACAGCAACCACACCACCCCGTTCAGCCAGAGCTGCACTCTGCTCGCCTGCACGCCCGGCCGGGTTGGCGACCTGCCCGTCAGCCTGGCCATCGTGTCGAAGAACGGGGTTCGCAGTGCGCTGCGCGCTTGCATGTAGGGCGGCAGCCAGTGATAAGCCAGCCAGGCCAATGGCGCCGCGGCCAATAGCCAGGGATATTCAAGCCGCCACATGATGCCGTTCAATCCAGTGGCGGCTGGCGGCCAGCAACTGCCGCATGTCCGAGGGATCCAGGGCGTTCACGCTCGCGTTCGGCGCATAAGCCAGTGTTTCAAGCAACTGCGCGCCGTTACCCGGCAGCGTCGCTCCGTTGCTCGCCAGCCAGGCCACCCAAGCTTCGCCGCTCAGCGCCGCGACTTGGCCGCCGGATCCTCGGGCGGCCAGCGCTGTGCGTTTGAGCAGCGCCGGCAGCGCGCGCGCTGCAAGCGGATTGACACCCATGTCTGCTTCAAGCTGATGCAATTCGGACAGCGCCTCGCGCCTGTACCGGTTCTGGCGCCACCGGCGCCATGAGCGCACCGCAAGCCAGCCTGTCGCAAGCGCCATAAGCAAGGCCACCACCAGCCAGCCCCAGGTTTGCGGCCAATAGGAGACGGGGGCAGGCAAAGGCAGTTCGCGCAATTGATCAAGGCCCGGCAGGTCCTCGTTCATGGCCGCCCTCCCCAAACCTGCCGCCCCAGCTCGCGGCGCAGTTGCGTCAGTTCGTCCGTTGCGGTATCGATGCTGAGGAGCGGCACGCGGCTGCGCCGCAGCAGTTCGGCCACCTCGCGCAGCCGGCCGCTGAAGAAACTAGCCAGCGGTTGGCGCACGTTCTGGCGCCCTACGGGGATCTCCAAGTGAAGCTCGCCCTGCGTGACGAGCATATGCCCCCTGCTTGGCAGGTTCTGCGCCATGGGATCGAAAATGAGCGCAGCGATGACGTCGTTATGCGCCGCCAACAAGCGCAGGCTTCGAAGCGTGTTGTCATCGGCGCCGAAGAAATCGCTCACGATGCATATCAGGCTATCGTGCGGTGACTGCGCCAGGGCCGCACGCAGCGCTGCGTTCAAGCCTTCTGGTCGCGGCTGATCGGAACTCTGCGCCGAAAGACCCTGGTTCGCGCTGACCATTTCCGCCAGGAATGCTCGTATCCGATCTCGGCTGCGCAGCGGCTTGAAGCTGCGCTGCCCGTCGTCGTCGAACACAATTCCGCCGACACGATCGCCAGCGTGCAGTGTCATCCAGGCGGCCGCAGCCGCCAGGCGTGCGGCGACCGCGCACTTGAATGCCCGCACCGATCCGAAGTACATGCTCATGCGTTGATCCGCCAAGATCAGCGTGGGCCTATCACGCTCCTCGGTGTAGCTGCGCACATAAGGCTTGCCATAGCGCAGTGATGCTCTCAAGTCCAACTGACGCAGATCATCTCCGGCGACATAGCGCCGCAACTCGGCAAAGTCCAGGCCGCGACCCCGCAGCCGCGAGCCATGCAGCCCCGCAAGCACGCTGCCTCGCGGCGGGGTTGACTGAAATGACAGCCCGCCGATGGCCCCTTCCAAGGCCATGAGTTCGGCCAGCGGCGGATGGACGGGGTGCATTTCCATGAGGCGCCCCTCAGGCCGGCACTGCGACCGTGTCAAGCAGGCGGTCTATGACCGCGTCTGGGTTCACGCCGTCGGCCACTGCATCATAGGAAAGATGCAAGCGATGGCACAGCACCGGATGCGCCATCGCGCGCACGTCATCGGGCGTACTGAAGTCGGCGCCCGCTAGCCAGGCGTGGGCGCGTGCTGCCCGGTCCAATGCAATGGCGCCGCGCGGACTTGCGCCCACCTGTATCCAGCGTGCCATATCCGGGTCATTCGGATGGCGAGTCGCATTGACCAAGTCGACGATGTAGCGATCGGTGGCCGCCGAAACGTGGACCGCAGTTGCTTCCGCCCGGCAGGCGAACAAGTCTTCCTGGGACAGCCGGCTGACGGTGTCTGGCGGCTGGCACGGGCGGCGCAGCAGCGCGAGCATCTCCGCCTCGTCATCGGCCGCGGGATAGTCGAAGCTGATCTTCATCAGGAACCGGTCCATCTGGGCTTCAGGCAAGGGATAGGTTCCCTCCTGCTCGATGGGATTCTGCGTCGCAAGCACCATGAACAAGGGCAGCATGCGTCGTGTCTCGCCGCCCACGGTGATCTGCCGTTCTTCCATCGCTTCCAGCAGGGCCGACTGGACCTTGGCGGGCGCCCGGTTTACCTCGTCGGCGAGGATGAGATTGCCGAATAGCGGACCGGGCTGGAACGCCACCTTGTTTCGCCCTTCGGCGTCCTGCTGAAGCACATCGGCACCCGTAATGTCCGAAGGAAGCAGGTCCGGCGTGAACTGGATGCGGCGCATCTGTGCCGCGAGATGCGCCGCCAGCGCCTTGACGGAACGGGTCTTGGCCAGCCCCGGCAGGCTTTCGAGCAGGACATGTCCGTCGGCCAGCAGCGCCACGATGATGTTGCGGATGACTTGCGCTTGCCCCAGCACCTCCCGGGAAACTGCCTGTTCAAGCGCAAGAATGCCGTCACGGTTCGCCATGCCTCTTCCCCTTCCCTTTTGGATCGGATGCTCGCGAGGAGCGGCTGCTAACGACTGGCGACGCTACGCTGGCGAGCCTCAGCCGACTTCCATTGTTCCGGCGTCATGACCGTCCGGAACCCGAGATGTGACATGGGGTTGAGCGGGTCAGTGCCACGCCGCGCGCTGGCGCGATAGCTGATGCAATACGTGTCGCTGCACAGAAATGAGCCACCGCGCGTGACACGCTTAGGTGCCGTGGCCGGCACGTTGCCATCGCTCGGATCAAAGCTATCGGCCGGGCCAGCGGGATCCTTTGGAGGTTGGCGAAACTGCGCCTGCACGTTGAAAGCATCCGCACGATACCAATCCGCCGTCCATTGCCAGACATTGCCGGCCATGTCGTAAAGGCCATACCCGTTGGCCGCGTAGCTTCCAACGGGCGTCGTGCCCACCTGCACTTTTTCGTCCTTGACCACGGGAAATGGCTGCTGCTGCCGGGTATCCCAGATATTGGCCATGGCTTGGCCTTGCGGCTGCAGTTCGTTGCCCCAACTGTAGGTGGCCTGCTCGTAACCGCCGCGGGCTGCGAATTCCCATTCGGCCTCGGTCGGGAGGCGTTTCCCCGTCCACTTGGCATAGGCCTGAGCGTCTTCATACGACACCTGCACGACAGGGTGCTCGTCCTTGCCGTCGATAGTGCTCCCTGGTCCTTGCGGGTGGCGCCAGCTGGCGCCGGGGACGAAACGCCACCAGCGTGAATAGTCGCGCAGCGACACCTCGGTTTCCGTGCCGACGAACACCATGGCCCCGGGAACTAGCTCACTGTCATCAGGGCGCGGCGTGCCGGGCGGCAACTGCGGACGCAGATCTTCCCAGCGCGGCTTTTGCTCTGCGGTTGTAACGTAGCCGGTGGCGTCGACGAATCGGCGGAACTCTGCGTTGGTGACATCATGCACGTCCATCCAGAATCCACTCAGCCGTACCTTGTGCGCGGGGCGCTCATTGGGCTGAGACATCTGATGATCATTGCCCATCAGAAACTCGGTCCCGGGAATCCAGGCCATGCCTGCCGGCCCACTTTTGCCATCGCCTAATTTGACGACATGCGTCTGGGGAGCGGCGGAAGTGCCCGCCACATAAGCGCCGACTGCGGCCGAAGCCCCAAGAATCGCCGCCAGCGCCAGTCCGATCTTCAGCTTCTGTTTCACTTGCCCTCTCCCTTAGTCGAGTCAAGCCAAAACTGCGTGCGCCACGCCCCTGTCAAAACGGCCATAAAGGCAGATTCGACGACGAACGGCTTGGCGGTTTGAATGGGCTACCGTCCGTAGAAAGTAGAGCCATTTTCGAGGCGGCGCTATCCGAAATGCGAAATCTACGAAACGGCTTTTAAAAAAAATTGCAGCTCGCGGCAGCACGAAGAAACTCAACGCCAACGTATCCAAAGGATTGAGGAGTCATTCACTGGAATAACCAGTTTTCGAGCGGCGTCGATCGAAATACTGCCAACCGTGGACTCAATGTCGCAACCCGCATGGCAAAGCCTCAACGTTCATCTCCAGGACATAATGCTGGGCATCCGGCACATCCTCTTCGGCCTTGACCACCTGCTGTTTGTGGCGTCTCTCATGCTGATCGTGCGCAACTGGCGCGTGCTGGTAACGACCATCACGGCGTTCACGATCGCCCACTCGATTACGCTGGCGCTGGCCACTTTCCGTTTTGTCAGCCTGCCCTCCACGCCGGTAGAGGCCATGATTGCGCTCAGCATCCTGCTGGTCGCCGCCGAGGCGGTGCGGATGGAACGCGGCGAGACCAGCCTGACGATCACCTGCCCCTGGGTGGTCGCCTTCGGCTTCGGGCTGCTCCACGGCTTCGGCTTCGCCGGCGCGATGGCGGATCTCGGCCTTGCGCAGCAGGACATCCCGATGGCGCTGCTGTTCTTCAACGTGGGCGTCGAAATCGGCCAACTGGCGTTCATCGCCGCGTTGCTGATGGTCGGATATGCGGCCCGCCTGATCTTTTTGCTCGGCAGGCCCGCAAGAGTTGCGGCCGCTTACGGGATCGGCGTCATCGCCGCCTTCTGGACGGTGGAACGCCTCGCCACGATTTTTCTTGGATAGGTGGCTGAAATGGCATGGAAAAAATACGGCGCCGTAGGCGCGGCAATCTTGCTCATGACCTTGTCCGCGGCCGGCCCCGCCCTTGCGCACATGGGCTCGGACAATGCAAGCGGCGGGTTCTTCAGCGGATTCACGCACCCGCTCCTGGGTCCCGACCACGTGATCGCCATGGTCGCCGTGGGGCTCTGGGGTTTTTTTCTCGGAGCGCCGGCCATCTGGGTCCTGCCCATCGTCTTTCCGCTGGTGATGGCGCTGGGCGGCGTGTTCGGCATGCTGGAGGTGCAGCTGCCTATGGTTGAAACGGGCATCTCGCTATCGGCGGTGGTGCTCGGCCTCTGCGTCGCCTTTGCCGCGAAGCCGCCGCTGTGGGTGGCGGCCCTCATCGTCGGCGCTTTTGCCATCTTCCACGGGTATGCCCACGGCGCGGAAATGCCGGCCGCATCCAACGCTGTGTCCTACGCACTCGGCTTTGTCATCGCGACGGGCCTGCTTCATCTTTGCGGTATCGCTTTCGGCCTCCTGGCCCGCTGGCCTGCCGGTAAAGTTGCGGTCCGCGCCGCAGGAGTCCTGATCGCCGTCGCTGGCGGCGCGTACCTCACCGGGCTCGCGTGATCCGGCGCCGGTCCGCCCTTGCGGCAGCCATCCTGTCTTCGTTGGCGCCTCATCTGGCTCTGGCGCACGGGTCCCTGGAAGGCGCCGGCAACTTCTACACGGGGCTTCTGCATCCCTTCGTCGTGCCTGCCGAGCTGCTTCCCCTCTTGGCGCTGGCTCTCTTGATGGGCAGGTCCGGCCTGGCGGCATGCCGGCGCACGATTCCGGCGCTAGCCATCGGCGTAGCGGCGGGACTTGCGATCGCGCAGGCGCACGGCGCGATATCTGACGCGACAGCGCTACTGACGGTGCTCGCGCTGATTGCCGCGGCAATCGTTACAACAGGGTTACGTGCACCCATATGGGTAGGAGTCGGCCTGGCCTTGCCCATCGGGCTCGCCGTCGGCTTCGACGCAGCCCCTGAGCCGGGTGTCTGGTCTGCGGTTCTCCTGACAGCCTCGGCGACGCTGTTGGGATGCACGGCTCTCGCCGCGATCCTGGCGTCGCTCACGCTCAAAGCGGAAAAACCGTGGTCGCGCATCGCGGTCCAGATTGCCGGCTCATGGATCCTCGCAAGCGCGTTGCTCTATCTCTCTTATCAGATGACGGCGCCGGTCGTCTAGGGCGGGCCGTCGGACGATTTCCAGGTCTTAAAGAGGCGGCTCGAAAGCCGCCTCTTCGACATGCGCGCTACCAGCGCCTCAGTGCGCCGCCATCCTGAGCGTGGTCACTTCGGCGACCTCGGCCGCCGCGCCCGCCGCATGGCGATTGCGGTAGTCTTCGAGGAATGCCGCCACCCGGCCGATCGCGTCACGCAGATCGTGTTCGTAGGGCAGGAACACGATGCGGAAGTGATCGGGCGCGTGCCAGTTGAATCCGGTGCCCTGCACCAGCATCACCCGCGTGGCTTCCAGCAGCTGCAGGAAGAACTGTCGGTCATCCTTGATGGGATAGACCTTGGGATCGAGGCGCGGGAACATGTAGAGTGCAGCCTGCGGCTTCACGCAGGTCACGCCCGGAATCGCGCTGATGAGTTCGTAGGCCAGGTCGCGCTGCTTGCGCAGCCGGCCGCCCTCGCCCACCAGATCGTTAATGCTCTGGTAACCGCCCAGCGCCGTCTGGATCGCCCACTGGCCGGGCACGTTGGCGCACAACTTCATGTTGGCCAGCATGTCCAGGCCTTCGATGTAGTCCTGGGCGGCGCTCTTGTCGCCCGAGACGATCAGCCAGCCTGCGCGATAGCCGCAGGCGCGATAGCTCTTGGACAGCGAGTTGAAGGTCAGCGTCAGCACGTCGGTCGACAGGCTGCCGAGCGCCGTGTGCTTGACGTCGTCGTACAGAACCTTGTCATAGACCTCGTCGGCGAGGATCACGAGGCCATGCTCGCGCGCGACCTCGACGATCTCCTTCAACACTGAATCCGGGTACAGCACGCCGGTGGGGTTGTTGGGGTTGATCACCACGATGCCCTTCGTGCGCGGCGTGATCTTGTTGCGGATGTCGGCCATATCGGGGATCCAGCCGCGGCTCGAGTCGCACAGATAGTGCACCGGCGTGCCGCCCGACAGGCTGGTGACGGCCGTCCAGAGCGGATAGTCGGGCATCGGCACCAGCAGCTCGTCGCCATCGTCGAGCAGCGCGTTGGTGGCCATTGAGATAAGTTCGGACGCGCCGTTGCCGAGATAGATGTCTTCGAGCGTTACGCCCTTGATGCCCTGCTCCTGCGAGTAGTGCATCACCGCCTTGCGCGCCGCGAAGTTGCCCTTGCTGTCCGAGTAACCCGCTGAATTTGGCAGGTTGCGAATCATGTCGAGCTGCACCTCTTCGGGAGCATCGAAACCGAACGCCGCGAGATTGCCGATATTCAGCTTGATGATCTTCTGACCCTCGTCCTCCATTTGCTTGGCCCGATCCATGATCGGTCCGCGGATGTCGTACAGGACGTGAGCTAACTTGCTCGACTTGTTGATAGTCTTCATAGGCGGCTGCTAGCGTGGCAGCAGAAGGAGTTGGTGCGAGGAATTGCGGTCGTCAGAGCGCGCGGGGCCGGCATGGGCCGGATCCTGCCGCGATCCTGAGTGCGACCGCACTGACGGCATCATAGCCGAGGCGGGCGAACGCGTCGGTCGGTGCTCCGCGATATGCCCGGCCGATCGGGGTGCGGGCGGTCGAGACAATGACGGCTTCTCTCATGGTGGTTCCTGGTTTTTCAGGGATGCCAGACGGTGTGGCTTTGCTTGTGGCGAATTGCAAGACGTGGCAAGGGCCAGGTCCGCCCTCGCCTGCCATGCCTGCCTCTTCCCTCTGCAGAACGCCTGGCTGCCCGGCCTTGCGCCGGTGATCGTGCCGCTGTCGCGATGCAGGCATGGCTGCCAGTCGTCATGCACCGCGCAGAACAGCGGCTTTGATGCGCACGATGTTTCCTCAGAGGATGCGCGTGGTTTGGGTAACGTCCCGCGTCTTCGGACGGGGGCGGCACAGACGGTCAAGCCGTAGCGCGCACCAGCGGTTCAAGCGCGGCGCGCAATCGTTGCGGAAGTTCCACCGGCTTGTTGCTTTCCCGGCCGACGTAGGCGTGCGTAAAGCTGCCTTGCGCGGCGGCCTCGTCATCATCGCGGCGAAACAGGGCGTATTCGTAGGTGACGCTGGTGCGCCCCAAACGCCCGACCCGCACCCCGATCACCACCGTGTCCGGGAATGCCACCGGGCGAAAGTACGAGGTCTGGCTGTGCACCACCAGGCCGATCACATCGCTGGCGCGCAGATCCAGCACGCCTAGCTCGATGAGGGTCTGGTTGACCGCCGTATCGAAGTACTCGTTGTAGACCACGTTGTTCATATGACCGTAGACGTCGGTATCGCGCAGACGCGTCGTCATGGTCAGCAGCCGGAGGTAGTCGCGCCGGGTCGTTGGTGCGCTGCGGGTGTTGGTGACCGTCATGATGCGCCCGCCTGCGCCCGTTTGAGAATCCGCGCGACGTGCGCAAGTCCTTCCGCGGGTTCTACAAGGCTGGACAGGCTCGCGATCTCGTCGAAGTGCGCGGCGATGTTTTCCGGCGTGCGCTCGGCTTCGCGAAAATAGAGCCCCTCGCTTTCGACAATGGCCAGTCGCGCGTAAGTGCCCGCCCCCGCCAGCAACGCGGTGCGGCTGGGTGCGGTATTGCTGACCAGGAACAGCGCGGCGGGCGTGACGTAGGTAGGATCCAAGGCCTGCAACGTATCCGCATCGAACATCTCGGCCGTCATCCGCGTGGCGGCCGTTGGCACGAGCGCATTGACGTGAATGCCGTGCCGCGCACCCTCCAGGTGGAGCACGTTCATCAGTCCGACCACGCCAGCCTTCGCCGCGCCGTAATTGGCCTGGCCAAAGTTTCCGTACATGCCGGAGGTGGACGTGGTCATGAGGATGCGGCCGTAGTGCTGCTCGCGCATGACCGGCCAAACGGCTCGCGCGCAGTTTGCCGAACCCGTCAGGTGCACGTCCACGACGGCATTGAAGTCCTCGACGCTCATCTTGGCGAAAGTCTTGTCGCGCAGGATGCCGGCGTTGTTGATCAGGATGTCGATGCGGCCCCAAGCGTCCATCGCGCGGCCCGCCATGGCGGCGACATCAGCAATGTTGCTGACGTCGCCGCCATCGGCGATTGCCTGCCCCCCGGCCGCGGCGATCTCGTCGGCCACGGTCTGGGCCGCGCCGCCAAAATCGTTCACCACCACCCGGCATCCGCGTGCGGCCAGTTGCAATGCATGGCTGCGGCCCAGGCCCTGCCCGGCGCCTGTCACGATGGCGACGCGATCATCAAAGCGAATGCTCATGGTGTCGATCCTTGGAGAATGGTCATGGTGATCCAGTCGGCCACTACGGCGGGACGCGTGGCGCCCTCGATTTCGACGGTGACCGCATATCGGGTGGTGAATTCCTGGGGATTACGGCGCGTGAACTCGTTAAGCGCGAATCGCGCGCGCACCCGCGCGCCGACCGGCACCGGATTCAGGAACCGGACTTTGTCGAAACCGTAGTTGATGCCGATGGCGCCTTCAAAGGCGGGAAGCACGCCCAGGCTCAGGGCAGGCAACATCGACAGCGAGAGAAATCCGTGCGCAATGGGACCGCCGAAGGCGCTTTCACGCGCCGCGCGCTCGGGATCCACGTGGATGAACTGGTGATCGCCGGTCGCGTCGGCAAAGAGATTCACCTGCGCCTGTGAAATGGCGACCCATGGAGAAACGCCGACCTCCTGCCCGACGCAATCAGCGAGCGCTTGCGGGGTGGAAGCAATGCGGGAAACGTTGGATGTCATGTCTGCCGGGATGCGGGCGGTTGAGGGGTCAGGCGGTTGAACCGTCTGGACAGGCTAAAAACATACCGCGTAGTATAAACTTCGTTTTTCGGGTCTGTACAGGACTTGGGATGGCGGGACGAGCACGCCGGCAACCGCCGTCCGTGAAGGCTACGTACAGTCGATTGGCTAAACTGGCGCTTTGCCGCCTGGCAGGAATGGAGAATGCAGGATGAAGGGGGAACCTACGTTGACGGCTGCTCGCGATGACGGCATGGGCAATATCGAGATACTGACCGCGGCAGCCGAGTGCTTCATGGAGCAAGGGTTTCATGCATCCAGCATTGACGACGTAGCGCGCCGCCTCGGAGCGACGAAAGGCCGGGTCTACCACTATTACCGCTCCAAGACGGACCTGTTCTTCGACGTGCACCGCGAAGGCATGCGTCGCAACTTCGAGGCCGTTCGGCCCGTCATGAAGGAGAAAGGCCCGGCGGGCCAGCGCCTGGCGCTGATGCTCAAGCGTCACGCGCTATCAATGATGGAGAACCTCGCCTTCGAAACCGTCGTGGTGCAGGGCGTACATATGCACCGCCTGGGCGCGACGACCCCGGCCCAGCGGCAGACGCTGGCCGACCTCATGACCATCCGCGATGATTTCGAGGCCCTGTTCAAGCGCGTGGCTTACGAGGGGGTGGAAGACGGCTCGCTGGCCATCGATGACGTGTCCGTCGCGATCAAGGCGGCGCTGGGCGCGATCAACTGGCTTGCCGTGTGGTACCGGCCGCGCCTGGGCGAAACCCGCGACGACCGAGAAATTCTCGCCGCCAAGGTCGTACATACCATCATCGCCGGGCTGGGCACCCGCGATTGACGATTCGCGGACGGCACCAGCCCGGCGGGGACGGTGGGTGGCCTCAGGCCAGCTTTTCGCGCCGCAGGCGTATGCCGGCGCGCTCGCGGTCCCAGGTGTCCTCGGTCAGTCCCGCGCCGCGCAGCACGTGCTTTTGCAGCTTGCCGCTGGCCGTCTTGGGCAACTCGTCCACCACCCGCACATAGCGCGGCACCATGTAATGGGGCACCCGCTCGGCCAGCCAGGAAATGAGCGCCTCCGGCTCGACCGCCGAGCCATCCACGGCAGTGACGACAGTCAGCACCTCGTCCTCGCCGTGCTCGCTAGGCACCGCCACGGCCACCGCCTCGCGCACCGCGGGGTGCGCGCAGATCTCGCCCTCCAGCTCAAACGACGAGATGTTCTCCCCACGCCGGCGGATGACGTCCTTCAGGCGGTCGACAAAGTAAAAGACGCCCTCCCCGTCGCGCCGGAACGCGTCGCCAGTATGGAACCAGCCATTGCGCATGGAGGCCGCGGTCGCCTCGGGATTGCGGTAATAGCCCGAGAACAGCGCCCAAGGGCGATGCGAGCGGATCAATAATTCCCCCACAACCCCGTCCGGCACCGGACGATCCTGCGCGTCGCCCACACGCAACTCGAACCATGGCCGCGGCTTGCCGCAGCGGCCCGCTTCGGTCAGGCCCGGGCCGGCGCTCAGGGGGCTGGCGATCTCGGTCATGTTGTACACGGTGTACAGGTCCACGCCGAATCGTGTCTTGAAGGCTGGCGCGTCCTCGCCAAAGGGCACGATGAACACTTTGCGCAAGGGGTGTTCAAGATCGCCTGGAGACGGCGGTTGCTTGAGCAGGAAGTTGGCCATGACGCCCAGCAACAGCACCACCGTGCTCTCGGTCTCGCGGATCGAGTCCCAGAATTCGGCGGTGCGGAACTCCGACACCATCGCGATGGAGCCGCCATAGGCAAGCATCGCATAGACGTACAAGGTGCTGCCGCAATGGAAGATCGGTCCCGCGATCATGCAGCGGTCTTGCGCCGTGATGCAGTCAAAGGCATCCGGCCCCATGGTGAAGAGTTGCACATACGACGTCACCACACCCTTGGACAAGCCGGTCGTTCCCGACGTGTACATGATGGATTGCGTATCCCACGGTTCAATCGGCACCTCGGTGGGCAGCAGATCGTCGGCCGACGGCTCGCCCGGCGCGTCGACCAGATCCGCGAGCGCAACCCCAGCGGGCACTGCAGGCTGGGCCTGGCCCTCTCCGGTCAGCAGCACGCGGGACAGTGCGCCCGGCGCCAAATCCTGGAGGCGACTGGCCAAGGCCCGGTGCGCCAGCATGAGGGACGCCTGCGCGTTCTCGAGCACATGCTCCAGTGACCTGCCCCGCAGCGCGGTATTCAGCGGCACATAGACCGCACCGAGATAGTTGATGGCGAACCAGTTCGTCAGCAGTTCGGGCCCATTGCCCATCCAGCACAGCACGCGATCGCCCTGCCGTACGCCCTCGCCACGCAGCGTGGCCGCGCGGCGGCGCACCTGCGCCAGGGTCTGCGCGTATGTCCAGGCTGGACCGTTATGAAACCGGACGAAGATTCTATCGGGTATCTTTTCAGCCTGCGTCTCCAGCAGATAGCGTAGGACACATGTCTGGCGATCCGGCACTCCCGACTGTGCTGCATGGTTCATTCACGTCTCCTCGATTTTTTCATTTCGCGCTATTTTTCATGAGTTTTCCGCCTCCTTCCAGGCCTGCGGGATGCGGACTTACCCTCACAACCCCAGACGACCCCGCGTGCAAGCAGGCGAGCGTCTTGCCGCTTTTTCAACATACTTGGTAGTATATCCACCGATCGGACAGGCAATCAGAGGAATCTGAGATCGTTTCCCGGACTGGCTAGCGCAAAGGAATGCAGATGGACATGGTTTCAATTGAACGCCTGGAGCCTGTGGCCGTGGTGCGTTACGACCGCGGCGGCAAGGCGAATGCCCTGAACTTGAAGGCGATCGACGCCTTGACTGAGGCGGCCCGCCAACTCGCGCAGGACGATCGCATCAAGGCCGTGGTGCTGACCGGCACACAGAATGTGTTCAGCGCCGGCATCGATTTGAAGGACCCCGATCTATGGAGTCACGACGATCCCATGGTTGTGCAGCGCGCCCTCGCGCGTGGTGAAACGCTGTGCCGCGCCTGGAGCGAGATGCCGCAACTGACGATTGCGGCCATCGAGGGGCCGGCGGTGGGCGGCGGCGCTGTGCTGGCGCTGGCCTGCGACTGGCGCGTGCTTGGCGCCAACGCTTTTTTCCGCCTGCCGGAAGTACGCCTCGGCATGCCACTGGCTTGGGGTGGCCTGCCACGGCTGGCCAGCTTGGTGGGACCGGCACGCGCCAAGCGCGCGCTGTTCACCGACTTCGAGCTCGTCGCGTCCGTGGCGCAGCTATGGGGCATGGCCGAGGCCGTCGCCCCGGCAAGTGAGGCACTGCACGTGGCACTCGGGCTGGCGCGCGAGGCCGCTGCATGCCCCGCTCTTGCGCTGCGTCTGACCAAGCGTGCCATCGACTCCCAATTCGACGCGAGCCATCAAGCGCATGCCCAAACCGACCAATTTCTGCTGTGCCATATGTTGTCCATCGATCGCAGCCGGTCTGGCGTTCGGTCTGAATGACCGCGCTCGGCTGACCATACCCCCATCGCCCGGCTAAAACCGCCGCAGCAGCACTTTCGATCCGCCTGAGAGCGGACGTAATCCTGGAGGAATGACAAATGAACCGCTTGCTTACCGCCCTGCTCCTGGCCGGGACGTTTACCTGGCCGACCGCCCACGCCCAGGCCGATAAACCCATCCGCATCGGCGTGCTGACCGACCTGTCCGGCATGAACGCCGACCTGTCGGGCCACGGATCGGTGGAAGCCGCCCGCATGGCCGTCGACGACTTCGGCCCCACCGTACTGGGCCGCAAGATCGAAGTCATTTCCGGCGACCACCAGAATAAGGCTGACGTCGGGTCCGCCACAGCTCGGCGCTGGATCGACCAGGAAAATGTGAAAGCCATCGTCGACGTTCCCACCTCGTCCGTCGCGCTGGCCGTGCAGGAGATCACTCGTACCGCGAACGTCGCCTTCCTGGCCTCGACCGCGGGCACGTCGGACCTGACGGGCAAAGCCTGCTCCGCATCCACCGCCCAATGGACTTACGACACCTATGCGCTGGCCAATGGCACCGGGCGCGCACTCACGGAATCCGGCATCAAGAAGTGGTATTTCCTGACTGCGGACTATGCCTTTGGCCAGGCGCTGCAGGCCGATACCGAGAACGCCGTGAAACAGGCTGGTGGCCAGATCCTGGGCGCGGTCAAGCATCCCCGCGCCTCAAATGACTTCTCTTCGTTCCTGCTGCAGGCACAGGCATCGAAGGCCGAGATCGTGGCGCTGGCCAACTCCTCAGGCGATACGACCATGGCGATCAAGCAGGCAAACGAGTTCGGCCTGATCAAAAGCGGCCAGAAACTCGCCGGCCTGCTCATGTTCATTACCGACGTCGATGGCGTCGGCCTGGATCAGGCGCAGGGCCTGGTGCTGACCACGGGCTTCTACTGGGATATGGACGACCGCACCCGCGAGTGGAGCAAACGATACGCCGAGCGGATGAAGGGCCGCGTACCCACGATGGCGCAGGCCGGCGTCTACTCTGCCGTGCTGACCTTCCTTCAGGGCGTGAAAGAAAGCGGGAAGCTGGAAGGCGACGCAGTAATGAAACAGATGCGCGGCATGAAGATCGATGACATGTTTGCCCGGAACGCCTATCTGCGCGAAGACGGCCGTCTGGTGCACGACATGTACTTGGTGGAAGTCAAGAAGCCGTCCGAGTCCAAGGCGCGCTGGGACTATTTGAAGGTCTTGCGCACGATCCCCGGCGACAACGCATTCCGGCCGATGAACGCTGGCGGCTGCCCGCTGGTGACGGCCAAGTAGCCCGGTAATGAACGAAAGCTCGCTACATGAACAATGCGCAGCAGTCCGGAGACACTACGTCCTTCGGCTGTGCTCGGCTTTTCGCTTTCACCAGTAAGATCATCACCTTATCCCGCAATCTGGTTTCGTTGACGAGTAATTCCAGCGGCGCGTCGCAACGTCCGATAGGAGTTTGCACCAGGTGCGCCCTTCATTTGAGGCTCGGAATATGACCACAACCTACTTTGGTCTGCCCATCGTGAAAGACCGCCTGGTGCGCCTGGACGACATTCGTCGGCTTCCCTTTTTTTCGTTCTGGGAGGAAAGCAGCCGGGGCTCGGCCTTGTGTGAAGGCGATGACGGAGAGCTTTTCGTGTACCTGCACGACTGGGAGAGTTTTTCGGACTTGTTCATCAAGACCGGCAAGCATCGCCACAGCAGCTAGGAACAACCAAAACGGCTGCCCCATCGCAACGAAGCCGCCCAAAAGGGCGGCTTCGCGTCGTCAAGCGTCGGGTGGGGACCGTGGTCCCTGCCTTACCTCACAGCTCAGCTCTTGCCCGGCAGTGCGTAGGCGATCACGTAATCGCCGCGGTCGGGCGAGTTGCGAGCGCCGCCGGCCGAAATGACGATGTACTGCTTGCCATCGACGGTCGACTTGTAACTGATGGGCGTGCCCTGGCTGCCGACGGGCAGGCGGACCTTCCAGACTTCCTTGCCCGTGCCGGCATCGTACGCGCGCAGGTAGTAGTCCTGCGTCGCGGCGATGAAAACGAGGCCGCCCTGCGTGGCAAGCGTGCCGCCGATGGTGGGCATGCCGATCGGGATCGGCAGACCCATCTTGAGGCCGAACGGGCCAGTGTCCTGCACGGTGCCGACCGGAACCTGCCAGACCATCTTCTGCGTCTTCAGATCCACGGCTGTCAGCGTGCCGAACGGCGGCGCCTGGCACGGGATTTCCAGCGGCGACATGAAGCGCACCTTCGCGTTGATCGCGTAGGGTGTGCCGGCCAGCGCCACGGGGCCCTGGATCGCGGCGGCTTCGTTGCCGTCGCTCTTCTTGGCGTTGGCGCCGGCTTCGACCAGTTGCACTTCCAGGCCGACACGCATGTCGTTGATGAACAGGTAGCTGTTCACCGGGTCGATCGAGATGCCGCCCCAGTTCATGCCGCCCAGCGATCCGGGCAGGTTCAGGGACGCGTCGGTGCCCGGCGGCGTGAACAGGCCCGTGTAGCGCTTGGACTTGAAGTGAATGCGGCACATGAGCTGGTCGAACGGCGTGGCGCCCCACATATCCGCTTCCGTCAGGTCGTTCGCACCGATCGAAGGCATGCCGACCGAGAACGGCTGGGTCGGCGAGTACGTTTCGCCGGGGATGTTGCCGGCCGGCACCTTGCGCTCTTCGACGCGGGTGAGCGGCTTGCCGGTCTGGCGGTCAAGCACGAAGATCTGGCCGGCCTTGGTGCCGAACACAAGCGCGGGCACCGTCTTGCCGTCGACTGGGAAGTCGGCGAAAGTCGGCTGCATGGGCACGTCGAAGTCCCAGAGGTCATCGTGCACGGTCTGATAGACCCACTTTTCGCGGCCCGTGCTGGCATCCACTGCCAACACCGACGCGCCATACTTGCGGTCCAGTTCGGTGTGCTTCACTCCCCACAGGTCGACCGCCGCGCTGCCCACGGGCATGAACACGGTGTTCGATTGTGCGTCATACGACATCGGCGCCCACACGTTCGGGGTCGACCGTGCGTAGGTCTGGCCGTCGGCGGGCGCGTTCTTGTCTTCCGGCTGGCCGGGGTCGAAGGCCCAGCGCAGTTCACCGGTGATCACGTCAAAACCGCGGACCACGCCGCCTGGCATGTCGGTGCCGACGTTATCCGCCACGCGGCCGCCCACGACGATGGTCGTGCCAGCCAGTGTCGGCGCCGAGGTCGGGTAGTACTCGCCCTTGTCGGCGCCCTTGCCCATGCCGGCGCGCAGGTCCACGCGGCCGTCCTTGCCAAAGTCGCCGCAGAACGCGCCCGTGTCGGCGTCCAGCGCGATCAGCTCGGGCGTCACGCTGTTCATCAGGATGCGACGGCGGCAGATTGCGCCGGCGTCCAGGCTCACGGCCTTGACCGGCGTTGCGCCCTCGACGGAGGGCTGCTCCAGGGGCGCATCGATGTCGAAATAGGCCAGGCCGCGGCAACGCATCCACTTCTTCTGCTTGGCGTTGATCTCGACCTTCCAGAGTTCCTTGCCCGTCGTCGCGTCAAGCGCGATCACGTTGTTGTGCGGGGTGCACAGGTATACGCGGTTGCCGATCTGCAGCGGGGTCTGCTGGTCTTCGGCCCCTCCTCCGCCCGGGCTCACCGGCGTGTCGCCGGTGCGGTAGGTCCAGGCGACCTGCAGGTCCTTCACGTTGTCGCGCGTGATCTGGTCCAGCGCAGCGAACCGGGTGCCGCCGGCGGTGTTGCCGTAGTGCGCCCAATCCTTCTGTTCCTGCCCGGGCGCGACGGGCTTGAGCGCCAGCGTCTCACCTTGCGAGACGGGTGCGTGCGGCACGAACATGCCCACCACGGTCGCAATGAAGCAAAGTGCCAGCACGGCGGCAGCGATGCGGGCCGGCGCCGGGTTGGACGGCTGCCTCTGGGCGCGACGCAGCAGCGGCTGCGACAGCGCCACAAGGATGCCAAAACCCACGAACACCAGAAGGCGCGAGACGAGCGGCCAGAACTGCAGGCCGACGTCGGCGATCGCCCAGACGGCGGTGCCGACCAGGACCAGCGCGTACAGCAGCCCGCCGCTGGGGCGCCGGCGCGCAACCTGGATGCCGGAAAGCGCCAGCACGACGCCACAAACCACGAAATACCAGCTTCCGTCGAGGGCGACCAGGCGTGCGCCATAGAAGCCGAAATAGAGCCCGGCGGCCAGAATGCAGGCGCCCAGCACAAACAGCCACGCTTTTGCAGGCGCGGACAGGTCTTTATGTTGTTGATTCATAGGGATTCCAAAACGATACGGCCGTGCAGCCGGCAATGCGGCCCAACGACCGGCCCGGAGTATAAGGGTTTGTCCGTATATCCGGGAAAACCGCCCCTCAAGGCGAGGGGTTATCGCCGTGGCGAAACGGTCACTCTTCGGTATGTCCCAGTTCGATCCGATGTTGCGTGCGCAGCGCCTTGGCGAGCAGATAGCCCTTGTTGTGCTCGTTTGGATAGACGCCGGTCAGGCGGCAGCCGCTGACCCGGATGCCCATGCGCTCCAGTTGGGTGCGCTTGTCGGGGTTGTTGGTGAGCAGCTCAAGGTCGTCAACGCCCAGCGCGCGCAGCATCTGGGCGGCCGGCGAATAGTCGCGGTCGTCCAGGCCGTGGCCGAGTTCGAGATTGGCGGTGTAAGTGTCGTAACCCAGCTCCTGCAGCCGATAGGCGTCGAGTTTGGAATACAGGCCGATCCCGCGTCCCTCCTGGCGCAGGTACAGCAGGTAGCCGCCTTCCTGGCTCATGAGGCGCAGGGCCTCCTCCAACTGGGGGCCGCAGTCGCAGCGCATCGATCCGAAGACGTCTCCCGTCATGCATTCCGAATGCAGACGGACGAGCGGCTGCGGGCCGGGCTGCCCAAACTTGAGGGCGAGATGGTCACGGCCATCGGCAAGACCGTGGAAGCTGTAAGCCAGCGCCAGCGCCTCGGAGCCGTCGGCAAGGCGGATGGGCAACCGGACGGTGGCGCGGATGGTGGCTTCGGGCAGCGCTGCGGCTGGGGTCGTTGCGGGGTTCACGAAAAACGGGCACTCGGTATCAGGTCGGAGGTCGACAGAATAACGTATGCGCCCGCCAGACGCTCTTCACATCACGCGGACGCTGTCGACATCGAACTCGATGCTGTTACGGTCCCGGTCCAGTTCGCCCCGCAGCTCGACCTGGGTCTTGTCATCGATTTTCTGCCCCGCCGGGAAGTCGTCGTTGTCGATCTCGACGCGGATCTGCCCTGTGCCGTCATCGAACGTGTAGTGATCATCGCCATCGTGCGACACGATGCGGCCGCGCAGGATGGCGTTTTGATCGTCGCGGCCGTTGGCCAGCAGTTCCTTGACCGTCGTGACGGCGACGGTACTGGGGCCGCTGTAGCCTTGGGCCGCGGGCTTGCCGGTGCTGGGTCCCGTATAGCCCTGGGCGTGCGCGACGCCGGCCACCGTGGCGCCGGCAAGCACGGCGCTCGCCAGGAACGTGCGGATGAAAGTCGAACGACGACGATGGGTCTGGGTCATGGCGTGGCTCCTTGCGCGGATCGCGCTTCACTGTTGAACATGGCGTCATTTGACGCCCCGAAGATGAAGAGAACCTTAGCCGCTGGGCCAGGATGCGACGACGTCGTCAGGCCTTGGACTCGGCGGGCAGCAGCAGCGTGACGCCCAGCCCCCGGCCGCCCAACCCCGGCCCGAACCGCAATTCTGCGCGGTGCATCGCGGCCACGCGCGCCACGATGGACAGACCCAGGCCGTTTCCCGGGACATCGGTGCCCAGGACGCGGTAGAAACGCTGCGTCAGGCGTTCCAGGTCGGCCGGGCCCACGCCTTCACCGTCGTCCTGCACCCGGAGCGCGACATACTGACCCTCGCGCTCGGCAGCAACGTGCACCCGCCCGCCCCGGCGGCCATAGGAAATCGCGTTATGGACCAGGTTGCGCAAGGCCGTGAAAAGCGAATCCCGATTGCCAAACAGCGCTGTTTCGCCCGCTTCAGTCGTGATGGTAGTGCCCTGCGCCGCCGCCAAGGGCGCGCAGGCGTCGACGGCATCCTGCAGCAGGCTCGCTACGTCGAGTCGCTCGCGGGGCATGGCATCGGCCGATTGAGGGTCCAGGCGCGCAAGCTGTAGCAGGTTTTCGACTAGGGTGGTCGTGCGCATCATGTCGGCGCGCAGCCGCTGCAATTGGGCGGCCAGCGCCGGCGCCTGCTCGGCGGGATGGCTGCGTTGCAGCACCTGTATGCGGGATGCCAGCGCAGCCAGCGGCGTGCGCAGTTCGTGGGCGGCATCCGCCGTGAAGCGCCGTTCCGCCTCGAGCGCTCGGTCCAGACGTCCGAGCAGGCGGTTCAAGGCGGCCGTGATCGACTGGACTTCATACGCCCTGCTCTCCTCGGCCACGGGGGAAAGGTCGGAGGGCGACTTTCCCTCGATACCGCGCGTCATGCGCGCAAGCGGCTTGAGCAGGCGCCAGATCAGGAACCAGTTGATCAGCCCGAGCAGAACCCACAGCCCCACCAGCGGCCAGGCCAACGCTTCGAGCATGTCCCAGATGAGATCGGTGCGCTCGTCAAGCTCCTGCCCGACCTGCGCCGAAAACCCCAAGCTTTCGTGATGACGCACATACACGCGCCAGTCCTCGCCGTCGGCGCGGACGTTGTAATAGCGGTCGCCGCGGCGGTCGGATTCCACGAATGGCCGCTTGGGCGCGTCTTCGCCGCGCAGCAGGACCTCGCCGCCACGCGACACAAGCTGGTAGTCCAGCCGCAGCGCGGGCTGCGTGTCCGCGGGTGGACGCTGGCCGGCCTCGCGGCCGATGCTGCCCTCTCCCAGCGCCAGAACCAGCCGGGCGCCCTCTTCCAGCCAGTCGTCATAGGCGTCATTGACCTCTTTGCGCGCGATCGCCAGCACGATCAGGGTGCTGACCAGGCCCACCAGGATGCTGGAGCCCAGCGTCGTGCTGATCAGCCGGCGCCGCAGCGAATAGCCGCGCGCGGTCTGCGGTGTCTTGCGCCAGCGCATGTCAGTCCGCCAGGCGGTAACCCTGCCGCCGCACCGTCTTGATGAAATCCGCCGCCAGCTTGCGCCGCAGGTTGTAGATATGGACTTCGATCGTGTTGCTCTCGACTTCGTCACCCCAGCCGTACAGCGCTTCCTCGAGCTGCGCGCGAGAAACGATGTGGCCGGGACGGCGGATAAGCGCGTGCAGGATGGCGAATTCGTGCGCGGTAAGTTCGACCGGCGCACCTTGGTAGCGAACGTGTTTGGCGGCCACGTCGAGCGTGACGCCCCCATGACTGAGCCCGGGCTCCGCGCGCCCATCGCGGCGACGCAAGGCGGCGCGTATGCGCGCCGACAGCTCTTCCAGGTCGAAAGGCTTCACCAGGTAGTCGTCCGCGCCCAGATCCAGGCCTTCGATGCGGTCGGGCACGGCATCGCGGGCGGTGATCATGATGGCCGGCACGTTGTCGCGCCGCGCACGCATCCGCCGCAGCAGGTCGTCGCCCGTTAGTCCGGGCAGGCCGCGATCAATCAGCACGCAGTGGTAGTCGTGCGTGGCAAGCGCCGTCTCGGCCAGATCGCCACGCGTCACGCGATCGACCACATAGCCGTCGAGTTCCAGCCAGGATTCGATCGACTCGCCCAGGGATACATCGTCTTCGGCCAGTAGGATGCGCATGCGCCGACTATACGCGACAGGATGAAGCGAATCTTAAGAAGGCCCCGGTGGAAATCGGCGCTAGCAGATGCCCCCGGCTCAGATGCCGCCCACGCGGCTCACCCCGCCCTGCGTGACGATCTGTACCCGCTGGCCCGTGGAAATGGGCACGTCCGCTTCCTGCGTGATGACGCGAACGTCGCCCGAGTCCAGGCGCACAGTGATTTCCAGCCCCTGGCGGCGCATGCTGGCGTTTTCGATCGCGTTGCCGGCCATGGCGCCGCCGACCGCGCCGCCGACCGTCGTGATGC